>CAYTBO010000003.1:0-74051 GCA_964436055.1 uncultured Ohtaekwangia sp. | reverse complement strand
TCTCCCTTTAGGGAGTCAGAGGGTGAGAGAATGCGAATAAATAAAGTATCCAAACTTTCGTACTGACCTGATGGTGAGTGTGGATTTAGTAACTTTGAATCCAATTTTCCGAGTGAACACACCAGCATGAAAGAAGTAAGAGTACGTTTTGCACCAAGCCCAACCGGAGCGCTTCACATTGGAGGCGTTCGCACAGCATTATATAATTACCTGCTGGCAAAGAAGCAAGGCGGCCAAATGATACTGCGCATAGAAGATACCGATCAAAACAGGTACGTATCAGGTGCTGAAGATTATATAAAAAAATCATTGGAATGGATCGGGATAACGCTGGATGAAGGCCCCGATCAGGGAGGGCCGTATGCTCCTTACAGGCAATCCGAAAGAAAGGCGTTATACCAAAAATATGCCCGGCAATTAATCGATACCGGACACGCATATTATGCTTTTGACAATGCCGATGAATTAGAAGCTATGCGTGAGCGACTCAAAGCAGAAAAGAGTACTAACCTCCAATACGACAGTGTCACCCGGATGCAAATGAAAAATAGCCTTACCCTTTCAGCAGAAGAGGTTAAAGAAAGACTGGCCAGTGGGGAAGCTTATGTTGTACGTCTTAAAGTACCGGACTCGCAAGATGTGGTGGTAAATGATCTTATCCGCGGACAAGTAACGGTTCATACCTCTCAGATAGACGACAAAGTGTTGATGAAATCAGATGGTATGCCCACCTACCATCTTGCCAATGTGGTTGATGACTACCTGATGAAAATTTCGCACGTCATTCGGGGAGAAGAATGGCTTCCCTCAGCGCCTCTTCATGTGTTGATTTACAGATCACTTGGCTGGGAAAAGGAAATGCCACAGTTTGCTCATTTACCATTGTTGCTAAAACCGGATGGGAATGGCAAACTCAGTAAGCGCGATGCAGATCAGTTAGGTTTTCCCATTTTTCCATTAAACTGGGTCGATCCAAATACCCATGAACTGGCTAAAGGATTTAAAGAACGCGGCTACTTACCGGATGCCCTGACAAACTTCCTTGCCTTTTTGGGTTGGAATCCGGGAACTACGCAGGAATTATTTTCCATGGAGGAACTCATTCAGGCATTTAAAATTGAGCGGATCGGAAAAGCAGGTGCCAAATTTGACATCCAGAAAGCAAAGTGGTTCAATCAACAATACCTGCGGGCAAAATCAGATGATGAACTGGCACAGTATCTCCTGGCCAGCTTACGAAAGGAAAATATTGAATGCTTGCCAGCCAAAGCCCTTGCCATCGCGGCTGCTATGCGTGATCGGATTACCTTCCCAAATGATATGTTTGAATTTAGCAGATTCATTTTTGAAGCCCCCAGGTCATTTGATGAAAAGATATCATCAAAAAAATGGAATACAGAAGCGGTGCGTGTACTGGGTAAATTAGCAGATGAACTCAGCCTAGCGGGTGAGACGATTAACTCGGAGCGAGCTTCCTCCATTTTGGAAAACATAACAGCCAACCTGGGCATTCCGCAAGGCAAAATAATGCAAGCCTTGCGATTGGCCCTTACTGGAGGCGGTTCCGGTCCAGATCTAATGATAACAATGGAAATATTAGGGGCTGGAGAGGTTGTTTCCAGACTTCAATTTGCATTAGCTAGTCTGCCTAAATACTAACTCAAAAAGTTTTATCTTGTGTAAGAATCGGAATGACCAGGAAAAACGACAAACCAAGTAAAAAACAGGGGAAACCACGGGTTCACAAAAACTTATCTGGGTTTGAAATTTCGATTGACCAGTTTGGTGAGATAAAATCCAACATGGACATTGAGAAGCTTAATGAATTCCTGGATAAAAATGTAGATGATAAGAAACTTATCGAGCGGGAGGAAACGCTTAAAAAACCCAGGGGAAAGAAAAAGAAATAGCCTACCACAAACGGGGAAATAAAGCCGGAACTTTTTCCTTATACTTCCGGTATGACTCACCGTAAGTCCTAATCAATTTTTTCTCCTCCAGCATAATTCCAATAGGCAAATATATCAACACACAAATCACTGAAATCAAAGTGGGAATATTTGGACTGTACAACCAGAATCCTATCAGAATTAAAATGGTAGCTGAATAAATCGGGTGACGAATACTGCCCAGAATACCCGTAGTTGTTAATGATTGGTCGTTATCCGGAGTGAAGCCAATAAAAGAAGAAAACCGATAGGATCGGAAAGAAATCTTGAGAAGGATTACGCCAAATGCTGCAAATACAAGACTGAGATAGCGAGCCACTCCTTTGTTGTCAATAAGGTTTTCTGAAGGAATGCTTGCATTGTAAAACAGTAAAACCAATAGCCCCACAGTGGAAATCAAAACATAGGCAATTCTATAATGCTTGTAATGTCTGCCCATCATTTTTTGCGCAGCTTGTTTCACCGACAGGGAAGCCAAAAAACTATGAATAAAAAAGTAGATCGCCCACCCTAATACAAGCCAAACCATTTTCATAAAGCAAAATTAGTCAAATCTATATCACACTGATCCGGCCATTCATCACTATTTGATAATCTTCCTGCTGCAATCGGTTAATCGTGACTACATTTGAAAATTTTCTGACACACAATGGATACAATAAAACTTGGCATTATTAGGGAGGGGAAAACGCCTGCGGACAAAAGAGTACCATTTACACCACTCCAGGTAGTAGAAATTGAACAAAGATATCCGCATGTAAAAGTAATAATTCAGGAAAGTGATGTCAGGGCTTTTAAAGATGAAGAGTACCGGGAAAAGGGAATAGAAGTAGTCAAAGACATAAGCTACTGCGATATTTTGATGGGAATAAAGGAGGTGCCGGTTAACGATTTGATCCCTAAAAAAACGTATCTGTTCTTTTCACACACTACCAAGAAGCAACCACACAACAGAAATTTGCTTCAGGCAGTGCTTGACAAGAAGATAAGGCTGGTGGATTATGAAGCCCTAAAGGACAAGCTTAATAATCGGCTGGTAGCCTTTGGCCGATACGCCGGAATCGTAGGCGCTTACAATTCTCTTCTGACCTACGGCAAACGCTACAATTTATTTTCCATGCGAAAGGCGAGTGAATGCTATGATATCAACGATTTGAAAATTGAACTTAGAAAAGTAAAGTTGCCACCGATCAAGATAATTCTTACCGGAAGTGGTCGCGTAGCAAAGGGTGCGATGGAGACATTGGACAGTGCCGGGATACGCAAAGTAAACCCGCAAGACTTCTTAAAAAATAAATATAATGAAGCCGTGTATGTACAATTGGGCAGTCCCGACTATCATGCACGAAAGGCTGGCGGATTGTTTAACAGGGAAGAATTTCATCAAACACCACAACTATATGAGTCTACCTTCTTTCAGTATGCACGTGAATGCGACTTGTTGATAGCAGGAGCATTTTGGAACCCGCAAGCGCCTGTGCTTTTTACGAGAGAACAAATGATAAACCCGGAATTTAGAATCAAGGTTATCGGGGATGTAACATGCGACATCGAAGGATCTATTCCATCCACAAAACAGCCAAGCACCATTATTGACCCTATTTATGATTATGATCCTGCATACGACAAAGTAGAGCCTCCGCTGAGTAATCCGGATTTTGTAACGGTAATGGCAGTAGATAATCTTCCCTGCGAACTTCCAAGAAGCGCCTCCGAGGAGTTTGGCCGTGATTTGATTGATAAAATAATTCCCGCCCTGGTTATTTCTGATAAGGATGCTGTAATCAAACGAGCGAGTATTACAAAAGCGGGCAAACTAACTGAAGGATTTAGCTACCTGCACGACTATGCCTATAGCTAATCCTCATTTATACCTTATTACTCTGCCTCGTAGCCTCGTTTTTTTTGAACCCAACTTGCTATTTCGCTGCGAAACCAGCTATCGGCACTTTCGGTCCACCTGAAATTGTCGCGGATATATTCCATCGTATCCTTCTCAATTTCAGTGTATATGCCTCCATCCTTCACGGCATTAATAATTCGCCTAGCATCTTCTTCTGAAATTCGGCCATCTCCCTGTCCTTCAATGGCCTCCTCGGCTAGCGTGAGCAATCGCTTATCAAGTTTTTTCCCGTCAATGGTTGCATAGTAACTCATAATCGTGGTGTTTATTTTTACAGTTACTCAAGAAAAGAATTTAAATTAAGCCTCAAGTAGTAAGCCTGGTTATATATTTGTTAAAAAAATAAGTACTGATAATGATTCTATACAATGTAACGATTGGCATCGATAAAGAAATAGAACCAGAATGGGTAATGTGGATGAAAATGGAACACATCCCGGAAGTGTTACAAACAGGAATCTTTCTCAGTCACAAATTCTATAAGGTCCTTTCACACGAAGATGAGCAGACCGTTTCTTATTGCATCCAATACTTTACTGCGGGGATTGAACAGTTTAATGTTTATCTGAATGAATATGCACCGGCTTTGATTGAGAAACACCGCGCCCGGTTTAAAGACAAGCACGTAGCGTTTCGTACGTTGCTGGAAGAAGTCTAATTCAGCAATAATTTCATTTGATCCTGCTCAAGGCTGCAGTTCACAAATTCGTTATCAAATTTAGCATTGTGTTTTTTATAAAAATCCATTGCCTTTTCATTCCAAGCCAAAACCTGCCACATCATGCCCGAACATTTTTCGTCCAGGGCCTTCTTCATAGTTGCATCAAAAAGTTTATTCCCTACGCCTTTTCCTCTCCACGCTTCCTTCACGACAAGATCTTCCAGGTAAAGCCGTTTACCCTTCCAGGTAGAGTAGCGGTAGTAATAAATGGATGTGCCAATCAGGTGATTTTCCTGTTCGGCAACGAGAAAACCATAAATAGGATTCTTGCCAAATCCGTCGATTTCCATTTGCGTTACTGAGTTTGAAACCTGATCGAGGTAGCCTGTAAATTCTGCAAGCTCCTTAATCAATTCAAAAACGTGCGGCAGATCGGAGACCTTACCGTCCCTTATTTGTATTCTCTGAGTCAAGATTAGTTTATAATTTGGAATCCCGTATAATCCCAAAGTACCTTGGGCACAGCAATTCCGTCCTTAGTTTGGTTGTTTTCCAGAAGAGCGGCAACAATTCGCGGAAGGGCCAGTGCACTTCCATTGAGGGTATGCAACAATTGTGTTTTCCCATCTTTGGTTTTAATTCTCAATTTAAGCCGGTTCGCCTGGAACGTTTCAAAATTACTTACTGAACTTACCTCCAGCCAGCGTTTTTGTGCTCCGGCATAAACTTCCATATCGTAAGTCATTGCTGAATTAAATCCCATATCTCCACCACACAACAACAGTTTTCGATACGGCAGTTCTAGTAATTCGAGAAGGCTTTGTACATATGCACACATCTCATCCAGTGCCGCATACGATTCCTCTGGCTTTCTTATCTGTACTACTTCTACTTTATCAAACTGATGCAGGCGATTCAGGCCGCGTACATGAGCCCCCCAACTGCCAGCTTCCCTTCTAAAGCATGGGGTGTAGCCCGCATTTTTTACAGGAAGTTGGTCTTCAGTAAGTATTACGTCCCTATATAGATTTGTAATTGGCACTTCTGCCGTGGGGATCAAATAAAGATTATCCGCCGTTACGTGATACATCTGTCCTTCCTTGTCGGGAAGCTGGCCGGTGCCATATCCGGAAGCTTCATTGACAACAATCGGTGGTTGAATTTCGGTATATCCCTGGGCAATGGCCTTATCCAGAAAAAAATTTATTAGCGCTCGCTGAAGTCTGGCGCCCTTTCCTTTGTATACAGGAAAACCTGCTCCGCTGATCTTGTTGCCCAAATCGAAGTCGATGATATCGTACTTTTTGATAAGGTCCCAGTGTGGTTCAGCGCTTTCCGGCAGCACAGGCATTTGGCCATGCTCATAAACAGTAACGTTATCATCAGCACCACTTCCTTTGGGTACTTTGCCATCCGGCACATTGGGTATCAGGTACAGTGTGTCCCGAAGTTCATTTTCTGTGTAGGCCAATTCCGATCCCAGGCCTCCGGACTTTTTCTTAAGGTCTGCAGTTTTGGATTTGATTTGTTCCGCCTCATCCTTTTTCCCTGACTTCATTAAGGTTCCTACTTCCTTGGATAATTTGTTTACTTCACTCAGTATTTCATCATTTTTTTGCTGTATTTCCCTTCGTTTTTTGTCAAGCGAAATGGCTTTATCTACCAGTTCTTCAGCTTCTTTAAAATTTCTCTTTCTGAGGCCTTGAATTACCTGTTCACGCTCTTCACGAATGGTGTTAATCTGCAACATGGGCATTTTTTTGAGTTGCCAAAATTAGTCATCCTAAGCATAATTTTTTGGGTCTGAATTTGATTATATTCAATTTTGGCCTATACTTGCATGTCATTAAGGCCTACCCAGGCCAATTGAACCATAGATAACCCAATTCACACACGCTTCAAATTATTCTGACTACTGAATGACCTCAGGCTTTGGTTGTGATTTGCGAGTATCCGATTAACGTTGAACCATTTATTTTTTAAACCAATCATTTTTAACCCCTCATGTACACAATTGACGACCTGAATGTCAGATTACTTTCAGAGCTGAAAGAAATTGCAGAAGAACTTGGCGTAAAAAACGCCAAGAAATTAGCCAAGCAAGAACTCATTTATAAAATATTGGATCTCCAAGCCCTTTCCGAACCAGCTCCAGCTGAAAAGAAAGCGCCTGCCAATGGCGATAAAAACAAAATGCGTCCCCGGAAACGAGAAAATGTAGCTCCTACGCCAAAGCCGGAGAAAGAACTTTCATCTGATGAATTGCTGGAGTCGATAGACCTCGAAATGGAAAGTCCAATTACCGGATTTGAGCAAAAAGAACAAGAACAGAAAGAGCAAGAAAGACCACAAACACAAAACAGACCAGAACCAAGGGAAGAAAGACCCCAAGCAGCCAGGCGCGAAAATTCAATCAAGGATTTTGACGGAGTAATTGCCAATGAAGGTGTACTTGAAATTATGCAAGACGGGTACGGCTTTTTGCGCTCCTCGGATTATAATTACCTGGCAAGCCCTGATGATATTTATGTATCCCCTTCTCAAATAAAACTTTTTGGTTTGAAAACGGGCGACACGGTCAAAGGACTGATCAGACCACCGAAGGAAGGTGAAAAATATTTTGCCTTACTTAAAGTGGAGAGCGTAAACGGTAAAACAACGGAAGAAATTCGTGACCGCGTTGCGTTTGAATACCTGACCCCACTTTTCCCGGAAGAAAAACTAAGATTAAGCACAAAGCCGGATAACATGTCCACACGAATTCTGGACTTGTTTGCACCCATCGGAAAAGGTCAGCGCGGAATGATCGTTGCCCAGCCGAAGACCGGTAAAACCGTATTGTTGCAACAAATTGCAAACGCCATAGCGGAAAACCATCCCGAAGTGTATTTGATCGTGCTGCTTATTGACGAACGTCCGGAAGAAGTAACGGATATGGCCCGAAGCGTAAAGGCGGAAGTAATTGCTTCTACCTTTGATGAGCAAGCCGAACGTCACGTTAAAGTTGCCAGTATTGTATTAGAAAAAGCAAAGCGTATGGTTGAGTGTGGTCACGATGTGGTGATCTTGCTGGACTCCATTACACGCCTGGCCCGTGCGTATAACACGGTAGTCCCCTCTTCTGGAAAAATACTTTCCGGTGGCGTGGATGCCAACGCACTTCATAAGCCGAAACGATTCTTTGGTGCTGCCCGCAATGTTGAAAACGGAGGTTCACTCACCATTATTGCCACTGCTTTAATTGATACCGGCTCGAAAATGGATGAGGTAATCTTTGAAGAATTTAAAGGAACAGGAAATATGGAACTTGTATTGGACAGAAAGCTTTCCAACAAGCGTGTTTATCCTGCCATTGACGTTCCTGCTTCAGGAACCCGAAGAGAAGATTTGTTGATGAAAGAAGAAGAATTACAACGTGTATGGATCCTTCGCAAGTTTATGAGCGATATGAATTCAAATGAAGCGATGGAATTCCTGCTGCAAAAAATGAAAGGAACGCGTAACAACGAAGAGTTTCTTATTTCAATGAATGGATAGATCGGTGATATTCGATTAGGCCGATTATATGTCAAAAACCATAGAAACAACACTCACCGCCTATTTTTCTTCTCATGAAAGGCCCCTTTAAAAGATGGGTCTTCCCTTCTTTTTTGATCGTCAATCTGTCGGGCCATTTGCTGAGCTTCTTCAAATGGTGTTTCCTCCATCGAAACAGTGGCAGGCACTTTTTTCATGGGAATCTTCTCTCTAATCAACTCCTGAATCTTATCCAAATGATATTGCTCAGCAGCTGTTACCATGGTGATAGCCTTCCCCGCTTCAAATGCACGGCCCGTCCTCCCGATTCTATGAACATAGTCATCATACTGAGTGGGCACTTCAAAGTTTATTACATGAGATACTTTTGAAACGTCTATTCCCCTGGCACTTACATCGGTCGCTACCAGTACCCTCACTTCCCCTTTGCTAAAATCCTTTAAAGCATTCAGCCGGGTATTTTGACTTTTATTGGAATGGATTACTCGAACCGGACCCATACCTTTGCGATCAATAAACTTATATACATTGTTGGCTGTATTTTTTGTTTTCGCAAAAATTAATACCCTGTTCATTTCCTTATCCGTTGACAACAGATAAGCCAGAAAATTTATCTTAGACTTTATATTTGGTACCTCGTAGTAGACTTGTTTTACAAGCTTTGCCGTGGTAGCCTGAGGCGTTACTTCAATCTTTTGAGGAAATTCAAGAAAGTCTTCTGCAAGCCTCTCCACCTTTTGAGGAAAGGTAGCAGAAAATAGTAGATTTTGCCTCTTTCGTGGTAGTATGTCAAAAATCCTTCGGATTTGAGGTAAAAATCCCATATCCATCATGCGGTCGGCCTCATCTATTACGAGGGCCTTCACTTCTTTTAGCTGGATTTCCTTTTTTAAATATAACTCCATAAAACGACCGGGTGTTGCCACCATGATATCAACTCCCTGCGACAGCAACTCAATTTGGCCCTTTGTTCCTACACCTCCATAAATTGAAATGACCCGTAAATCGGTGTAAGCACAGAGTTTCTTTGCATGGTCAGATACCTGAACGGCCAGCTCTTTAGTAGGAACAAGAATCAGGGCAGAAGGTCCGAACGCTCTGGCAAACTTCACCTTCATGATAATCGGAATCAGGTAGGAAGCCGTCTTTCCGGTACCTGTTTGGGCTATACCAATAATATTTTGTCCGCCCAGAATAATTGGAATACACCTTTTTTGAATCTCCGTAGGCTGTGAAAATCCCACATCATCGATTGCATTAAGCAACTGCTTATTCAATTTAAAATAATTCCATCCACTTAACTGATCTTCTGTTTCCACAATTACATCTTATCTTTACAAGATATGGATTCAACACTGATTTTGAATGCGAAGATAGTAAACGAGGGATCGGTTTTTGAAAGTGACTTGTTGATAAAAGGGAGTCACATAGAAAAAATAGATCGTAATTTACAATCAACACCTGCCAAAAAAGTAATTGACGCAAAGGGAAAACATCTCATCGCTGGCGCAATTGATGATCAGGTCCATTTCAGAGAACCGGGGCTTACTCACAAAGCCACCATCTTCACAGAATCCAGGGCTGCAGTAGCCGGTGGCGTTACCTCATTTATGGAAATGCCAAACACCATTCCTCCGGCATTTACGCAAGAATTACTTGAGGATAAATACCGGATTGCAAGTAAGCATTCACTGGCCAATTACTCCTTCTTCATTGGCGCTTCCAACGACAATCTTGAGGAAGTACTCAAAACAGATACTAAAAATGTCTGCGGCTTAAAAATATTCATGGGGTCATCAACGGGTAATCTGCTGGTTGACAATCCAAAAACGCTGGAAGGTTTTTTTTCAAAATTTCCCTCTTTGATCGCAACCCATTGTGAAGATGAGCCATCCATTCGCAGAAATTCCGAACGATTTAAAAATCAATATGGAAATAAGGTAACGGCTAAGATGCACGCACAAATCAGGAATCATGAGGCATGCTATCTCTCTTCTTCTTTCGCTGTAGACCTGGCAAGAAAAAACGGAACACAACTTCACGTACTGCATATTTCAACGGCCGATGAAATTGAATTGTTTGATAATTCCATCCCGCTAAAAAACAAAAAAATTACCTCAGAGGCATGTATTCATCATCTCTGGTTCAGCGATTCGGACTACGATCGGTTGGGTATGTTGATCAAGTGGAATCCTGCCATTAAAACTCAAGCTGACCAGTCAGCAATATTTGACGCCCTGCTTAGCGATCGCATCGATGTTATAGCCACCGATCATGCGCCACATACCTGGGAAGAAAAACAAAACGACTACTGGCATGTACCTTCCGGGGGACCGTTGGTTCAACACAGTGTGGTAGCCATGATGGAGTTCTACAAAAGTGGAAAAATATCAATAGAAAAAGTCGTGGAAAAGATGTGTCACAACCCCGCTATTTTATTCCGTATTGAAAACAGGGGTTTTATTCGAGAGGGTTATTTTGCTGATCTGGTATTGGTGGAAATGGATTCACCATGGACTGTGTCCAAAGAAAATATAAAGGCAAAGTGTGGCTGGTCTCCTTTTGAAGGACAATCTTTCAATTCCTCAATTTATGCTACCTGGGTTTCGGGGCATCTGGCATGGCATGATGGCAGGTTTGATGAATCACTGCTCGGCCATAGGCTTACATTTAATCGAAATTAAATTGCATAAAAAAAGCCCCGAAGCGGGGCATTTTGGGTGAAAGACGGGGCTCGAACCCGCGACCCCCAGAATCACAATCTGGTGCTCTAACCAACTGAGCTACATTCACCGTTTGAAGGATGGCAAAGTTAACCAGGGTGGCATAATTTGCAAAACGATTTCGTCAACCGTCCAGGGTAAACGCGTCTAAAATTGTCAAACGCGGTTCTACTTTAAATTCAAAACCACATAGTCACATAGCCCACATAGAAATCATCTAAAATCTATGTTTTCTATGTTCCTATGTGGTTTAAAAATAAGATGGTCACCTCTGGTCAACCATCAAGTCTGCTCAACCCTCTTCCTCTAACAACTTCTGGTTCTGCTTAAAAATTCGTAACTACGATTTACAATCAAAAATAATTGCTATGGATCAGCGAATTATCAATCTGTTTGACCTTTATACACACACTCCATTAAGAAGGGAAGAGTTCATAAAAAAACTAACCAAGCTTACCGGAAGCATGGCTGCCGCATTGGCTGTTTTGCCGCTGCTGGAAGTCAGTTACGCCAAAGCCGAAACCATTACCCAAAATGACAATCTCTTAACTGAAAGGGTTAAATATTCTGGTGCAGATACAGAACCAATGGGAGGCTATCTGGTTCGACCAAAATCCGACGAGACTAAAGGTGGGGTAATCGTCATTCATGAAAACAGAGGGCTTAATCCTCATATTGAAGATGTAGCGCGCAGAGCAGCCGTAGCCGGTTTTATCACCCTGGCACCCGACGCCCTGGCACCAATGGGTGGAACACCGGAAGATCCAGGCCAAGCAAGGGAAATGATTGGCAAGCTAGATGCTAACAAGACTTTACTGAATTTTATTAAATCCGTTGAATACTTAGGTAGCCGAAACGATAGTAATGGCAAGATTGGATGTGTTGGTTTTTGTTGGGGAGGCGGTATGGTTAATAAACTTGCCGTGAATGTTCCTTCCCTGAAGGCTGCCTCAGCTTTTTACGGAAGGCAGGCAGATGTAACTGATGTACCTAAAATTAAAGCAAGTTTACAGCTTCACTATGCAAGCCTTGATGAAAGAATCAATGCTGGTATTATCAGCTATGAAGATGCACTAAAAGCGGCAAAAGTAGATTACGAAATTTTTATGTATGAAGGAATCAATCATGCCTTTCATAATGACACAGCTCCAACCCGATATAACGAGGAGGCAGCAAAACTTGCGTGGAAACGAACCATCAAATTGTTTAATAGAACATTAACTTAATGCGTACGCATTGATCATCATTTAAATTTTCCGTAAATTCGGTACATGATCACCTGGAAAGAATTTAATGATTATCCTTTGGATCGTAAAGTTAACACACTCTACACGCGTGGAAGTTTTGTTATGGCTATTCGCTACTATGGCTTCAAGGTAAACTTATATTTGATGGGCAGTTTTTATGTAGAGGTTTTTATTAATCACAAAAAAGCTTGCATTGAAAAAATTGCAAGGTTAGACACATCACACAGTCGCATGAAGTTTTATTATGATCAAATAAAACTGCCGGCACTATCAACCTAAAACCTCAAAAATAAAAAAGCCTCGTTAACGAGGCTTTTTTTGAGGAAGTTATATATTAAGCGGTTGCCGCCTGAGATTCTTCCTGAAGTTTCGAAGACACTTTTAGATGTACTGTTTTTCTTGCTTTGTGGCCGCAGTATCCACACAGATAGTGCTTCAATAATTCACCTTCTTCAACTGCCGTCGGTTCTTTAATAATTTCTTCACGGACTACTTTGAAAGTCTGGTAGTTACATTCGGGGCATTGAACGGCATGCAGGTGACCGGCATATTTTTCAATTTTGATATAGCCTGTCTCATCATCCTTCCATACATCGTAGTCCATGGAGAACAAATTTTCTTCAGCCTGCATACCTTCATCGAGGTAAGCATCTTCTTCCTCTTCACTAAGCAGCTTCATTGGCTTACCGGTTTTGGGAGAGATCCGCGGCTTATAGCGGAGCACTTTTAACCTTTTCTCAATAAAGAATGGATAATAAAATTTCAACAGATTTTGAATGATCAAGGCCACGATCATACCCATTGAAACGGTAGTAAATACCCTTACAAATATCCACAATGCGTTTAGCTCAATAATATTGGAATTGGCAAAAAAGCAGGCTCCGATTACAATAATCAGGGAAGCAATCCAAAGGACTTTAATTTCATACCGATTGATGAAATCATACTTTGCCTTACTATCGCCTGTAGTGGCAAATTTCAGGAAATATCCAAGAATAACGAGCAGTCCAACTGCCCAGCACGCTATGGCAATATTTGCCGCTAGGTTGTTCCATGAATCGTATGAGGGTAAAACTCCATTCATTATGATATGTTTTTATTGTTTCAAATCAGGATAACAAATATAACAATCTATACCTCACTAGTGCCAACAAGTAACTCAAATATATGATAAAACATTACAATTTAGCACAGTTTTGGCATAAAATTAAAGAATCTGCCAACCTCACCGTCTCATGATTTTATCTTATTCATAAAGGTATTGACAACGTTTGCGGAAGCTTTTCCGGCTTCCAACATGCCCATATGCCCAACGCCGAACATCACCTTAAACGTAATAAGCTTATTAAGTTTTGCTTGTTCCTCCAGACTTTCCAGGGGCACCAGGGTATCTTCTTGTCCTGCAATTATCAACACCGGGATCTTAGCCTTTTCAACAACCGCAGTTCGATCAGGTCTGTCCCTCATAGCTGCTGTATAGTTCAAAAACGTCAATTCCGAAGTGTCTTTAGCGATTTTTACTGCAAAATCAATTAAGCTCCTGTCTTTATTAAAGAATAAAGAAGGAATGAAGGAATTCACGAATGGAGTCACCCCATTTGCCTTTACAAAGTCCATGGCTCTGATTCGGTTTAGTCTTTTGATTTCCGTATCGGGCAAAGCTGTGGAGTGAAATAATCCTAACCCCGAAAACATGTTTGGTTGACCCGCCAACATAGCAAGAGCTACATATCCTCCCAGCGAATGGCCAATCACAACAGGCTTTATGAACCCTCGTTCGGTTACCCAATTATTCAATCGGGCCGCGATGGTTTCCAATGATTCCGGCCGGTTCGAACTACTCTTGCCAAATCCGGGTAGATCAATAGTAATAATTTGAAAATCAGTAGCCAGAAGATCAATGAATGGATCCCAGATTTCACCGGTTTCACAAAAACCATGTATCAGAATCAGCGGAAAACCCCTACCCTTACTTTTATAATATATTCCATTCATTCAAGCTGGTCGGGAACCGGCTCAAGCATTTCAAGGACTGCCTCTTTAATTCCGGTCGGACCAAAATTGCATTCGTTGTGCAAATCCAATTGTTCGCCGTGCTCCACAATTTTATCAGGAATTCCCAATCTCCGTACCTGAGCATAATAGTTATGATCAGCCATAAATTCCAAAATAGCACTGCCAAAACCTCCCTGAATAGAACCATCCTCAAGGGTGATCACTTTTTTGAATTTCCCAAAGATACCGTGAAGCATCTGCTCATCAAGGGGCTTTACAAAGCGCAAGTCGTAGTGAGCTACCTCTATGCCTTGCGAGGATAATTGCTCGCAAACCGTGACGGCATAATTGCCAATATGCCCGATGGTTAAAATGGCAAGGTCTTCTCCATCTCTTATTATCCTTCCTGTGCCAATTTTAATTTGTTCCATGGGAGTTCTCCATGCGGTCATCACTCCCTGACCACGAGGATAGCGAATTGAGAAAGCCTGTTCCTTTCTGGGAATGGATGCCGTGTACATGAGGTTTCGCAGCTCACTCTCGTTCATAGGAGCTGACACGATCATATTTGGCAAACAACGGAAATAAGCGATATCATAAGCACCATGATGTGTAGGACCGTCAGCTCCGGCAAATCCAGCCCTGTCAAGACAGAAGTTTACCGGCAAATTTTGAATACAAACATCATGTACAACCTGGTCGTACGCACGCTGCATAAACGAACTGTAAATATTGCAAAAAGGGATTAGTCCTTGTGTTGCCAGCCCTGCGGAAAAAGTGACAGCATGCTGTTCAGCAATACCCACGTCAAAAGCGCGATCAGGCATTTCATTCATCATGATATTCATGGAAGATCCGGAAGGCATAGCCGGAGTAATCCCCATGATTTTATCATTTACCTTGGCCAATTCTACCAAGGTATGACCAAATACATCCTGATATTTTGGGGGCTGGGGTTTCTCGTAGGTTTTTTTATGAATTTCTCCCGTGATTTTATCAAAGGTGCCGGGGGCATGCCATGTTGTTTTGTTTCCATTTTCGGCGGGTGCGAAACCTTTTCCTTTTACGGTAACGCAGTGAAGTATTTTAGGCCCCTTGATTTGTTTCAAATCGTTCAGTACAGCCACCAGGTGATCGACATCGTGCCCATCTACCGGCCCGAAGTACCTCAGGTTGAGCGACTCAAAAAAATTGCTCTGACTCAGCACAGTTGATTTAATTCCATTCTCAATTTTTGAAACGATCTCTTGAGCATTTTTTCCAAAGTGGGATAGTTTGCCTAGCAAATTCCAAACTTCATCTTTGAGCTTGTTATATGTCTGTGATGTTGTAATGTCCGTCAGGTAATCCTTTAAAGCGCCCACATTGGGATCAATTGACATACAATTGTCGTTGAGAATAATTAGAATATTTGAATCTGAAACGCCTGCATGATTCAGGCCTTCGAAAGCAATGCCTCCCGTAAGGGCTCCGTCTCCAATGACAGCTATATGCTGTTTATTCTGATCTCCTTTGTATTTGGACGCCACAGCCATCCCCAGTGCAGCTGAAACTGAGGTGGAAGAATGACCCACACCAAATGTATCGTATTCACTTTCATTTCTCTTGGGAAAACCGGAAATCCCTCCATACGTTCTGTTGGTGTGGAAACTATCTCTTCGCCCCGTTAAGATCTTATGCCCATAGGCCTGATGACCCACATCCCATACAAGTTGGTCGTGGGGAGCATTAAAAACATAATGGAGTGCTACGGTGAGCTCCACAACGCCTAAGCTAGCACCAAAATGGCCTCCGTACACAGAGACATTATCAACAATAAACTGCCTTAGCTCTTCGCAAAGCCTCACCAATTGGGCCTGATCAAGCTTTTTCAGGTCTTTTGGACTTTCGATTTGGCTAAGCAGCTTGCCGGGTTTTATTAACATGTGATCCGAAATGAGTATAAATGCTTAAACAAAGACTTAAGGTAAGTGTTTTGAGTCATTTTGGTTAATCAGGGTACAAATTTAAGCATTTTGATTCCATAAAGGATTTCTAAGCAGATTTGAATAATTTTGGCTCCGCTTATGACCACAGAAAATTTTGAAGTTCGGCTGCCTCTATTTGAGGGGCCTTTTGATCTGCTCCTTTTTTTTATTGAACGGGATGAGTTGGATATCTACGACATCCCCATTTCCAAAATCACCAATGATTTTCTGGCCTATCTGCATCACTTGGAAAACTTCAATGTGGAAGTTGCCAGTGAATTCATCCTGGTGGCGGCAACACTGATGCGCATCAAATCCAAAATGTTACTACCTCGTCCTCAGGTTGATGCAGAAGGTAATGAAATGGATCCCAGAGAAGAACTGATTAAGCACCTGCTCGAATACAAAAAATACAAATCCGTGATTGATGCCTTCCACCAAATGGAAGAAAATGAGCTCACTAAAGAGAAGCGGGGCAACATTATAAAAGAACTTCGGTCACTTGCTGAAATTAGCAATGTAGAAGCAGAACTTCAGGATGTTGATTTATTCAAGTTACTTACGGTATTTGAGAAAGTGTTGAAACGGCAGGAAGAGGAGCGAAATAAACCGGTTCTCCAAGTGATACAATATCCCTACACCATTGACGGGCAAAAGGATTTTATTATGGATGAGCTGAAAACCAGGCCTCGAATTGCATTCACTGAACTTTTCGAAAAGTCACCTACCCGGATTTCGTTGATTTTTAATTTCCTTGCCATTCTTGAAATGCTGGCCAATGGCCAAATCGGTATCCAGGTCGGAGAAGGTTTTAATAATTTTTGGATACGTAATCCGGAAACTGAAACGGTAAGTGAATAGTGGAGTTTAGTTATTCTGAGTGTTGTCCAACAAGCCGCCGGTTAGCCTAATCAGGTCAATTTTAGCTGAAATAGAATTGAAAATCGCCAGATATGCCTCCAGACCGGCATTACGGGCATTCTCCTGAACGATCCTCAGGTCAATAGCGCTTAGCGCGCCATTTCTATAGCGTTCATTGGCAAGATCCAAATTAAGGTCGGCTGCCTCAAGTTTAGTCAGTTCAATACTTACCAATTGATTTCTAAGGTTGTACAAATCATACGTGGCCAATAAATCATTTTCTAATGAAAGTTTTAGCTGGTCGGTATTGAGTTCCGCAATCCGCTCCTGCACCCTGGAGTTTTCAATCGAGCGCTTGATTTGTCCTCCGTTGAAGACATTGAATCGAAGGGAGAAATTGCCATAGGCGCCATAGGAATTTCCTTGTTGGGTTAGCGGCCTAAAGGCGGTCTCATTGATCTCATTAACCACAGGTATCTGAGATGCGTCATCGGTAAAGCCTACCTGTTGCCTGATTACATTGCCGGTTGATGTTCTAAAATTAGCATTTAAACGGTCGAGGCTGCCGGTTGCTCCAATATTTAAATTTAGTGAGGGATATAATCCAGCTTGCGCAACTTTTGTATTATTCCTAAGTATTTCCTGATTGATATATTGGTTTTTGAGGTTTGTATTTGAACTCACCATTTTGCCATGCAGGTCCTCATAGAGATAAACTTCATGCTCGTATTCCAAAGAATCAACCAACGTATAGGTTTTTTTGATATCCTCATTGAGCAATAGGTTTAGCTGGCGAAGCGAATTTCTAAAAGCCAGATCCTGGCGAAGTACATTGGCTGAATCGGTTAAATAGTTGTTTTGTTCCTGCAATACATCAAACGTGATGGCCCCGCCGAGCTCTTTTCTCAGTTTCACCCAATCATACCTTTCTTTAGAAAACACCATGTTGTTCTCCAGTATTTTGAGCCTCTCCTTTTCCAGCAATGCCTGATAATAGGCTAGTATGATTGATTGTAAGGTAGTTTCCATTACAAAGGTTGCATTGCCATAACTTAATCGTTCGATTTGCTCCAGTCGATTTTTATTCATTTTAACCAAAAACCCACCAAACAAAAGAAACTGGGCATCCAATTGACCGTTGACATTGTCAGAAATATTTCGCCCGGCCACGGCAAATGGGTTAGCCGGCTTGCGTTGGATTATGGTATTGTTCTGATTGGCCAGAAATGAAATAGTGGGTAGTCGCCCAGCCTGACCCCATGTATTATTTTCAACAGCAAAATCAACGCTAAGTTGTTCTATCCGAACGTCAAAATTATTTTTCATTCCGGTAGAAATGGCTCTGGCAAGACTTAGGGTATCCTGCGCTTGACTATAAAATGAAAGTAAGGGGATGATGAATATGGCAGAAATCCGCTTCATAGTAAGTTTAGTCGATGACTGCTCTGGCTTCTTTGCCACTGAAATAGCTGTAAATGGCCGGAATTACGAAAAGTGTCAAAACGGTCGCGAACATCATACCGCCAATAACAGCAATTCCCATCGAAACCCTACTTTCCGATCCGGCTCCCAATGCAAGCGCAATGGGTAAAATGCCCAATATGGTTGACAAGCTGGTCATGATAATAGGACGAAAGCGCGACTCTGCCGCACCAATTACAGCATCCATTAGCTTCATGCCTTGTGCCTTGCGTTGATTGGCAAATTCTACAATCAAAATTCCATTTTTTGTAACCAGTCCGATAAGCATAATGATCCCGATCTGGCTGAAGATGTTCATGGTTTGATTGAAATACCAAAGTGAAATCAACGCTCCCGCCAAAGCCAGTGGCACTGTGAACATAATTATCAAAGGATCTTTAAAGCTTTCAAACTGACCGGCTAATACCAGGTAAATGATTGCCAGTGCCATCAAGAATGCGAGATAAATGCTTGATGAACTCTCAGCAAACTCACGTGATGCCCCTGATAACTCAGTACTATACGTTTCGTCTAAAACTTCGTTGGCAATTCTCTGCATTTCTTCAATACCCTCAGCCAGGGCTACACCCGGTGCTGGTTGGGCACTTACTTTTGCTGATGAATACCGGTTGAACCTATACAATTGAGGAGGACTGCTTTGTTCAACAATTGTCACCAGGTTATCAAGTTGAATTATTTCTCCTCGGTTATTCCTTACATACAATGTTTTCAAATCCAAAGGCTCATTTCGGTTTTTCCTCTCCACCTGACCAATGATCTGGTATTGCTTTCCATCCATGACGAAGTTTCCAAATCGAGAGCCGCTCAGTCCAAGCTGCAGTGTTTGAGAAATGTCAATAACACTCACCCCCAGGTTTCGTGCCTTGTCTCGGTTGATAATGATATTGATTTCTGGCTTATTGAACTTCAGGTCCAGGTCTACAAAAGTGAACTTGGGACTTTCATTGGCTTTTTCTAAAAACTTAGGAAGGGCAGCCTTTAATTTTTCAATATCAGCAGCCTGTACTACAATCTGAACAGGGAAACCACCCCGTCTATCGCCAATGGTTTGAGATTGCTGAACAAATGTCCTTACTCCGGTAAAATTTCTCGCTTTTGGTGTTATATCGTCCACTATTTGTTGTTGGGTTCTTTCTCTTTGTGATGGGTCTACCAGCATTACTTTTAGGAATCCGCTGTTTGCTGCACCACCACTTCCGCCAAAGCTTGGGGCTGTAATGCTGAGAACACCAAGAGCCTCTGGAACCTCTTCTGCCACAAAATCATACATGTTTGAGACATAAGCATCCATATATTCAAATGTGGCGCCTTCGGGTGCCTGAGCCTGGAAACGAAATTCGCTTCGATCTTCTAATGGCGACAATTCTGAGGGAAGAGAGTTGATCAACGTAAAAATCGCCAATCCGGAAATGAATATAATTACAAAAGCAAGCCATCTTCTTTTCATAAATCCTTGCAGCGTTTTCGCATAGGAGGATGAAAGTGAATTAAAAAACGGTTCTGTTTTGCGATATAGCCAGGGCTGTACTTGTCTTTTCTTGAGGAGTTTTGAACTCATCATGGGTGTGAGTGTAAGCGACACAAAAGATGAAATGGCCACTGCACTCGCTACAACCAATCCAAACTCCCGAAAGAGTCTACCCGTGAGCCCTTCCAAAAATATCACAGGGAGAAACACCGCCACAACGGCAATGGTAGTGGATATAACGGCAAAATAAATTTCTACCGATCCTTTTCTTGCAGCTTCTTTGGGGTCATTCCCTTCTTCTACTTTGGTGTAGATGTTCTCGAGTACAACAATGGCATCATCAACCACCAAACCAATAGCCAGTACAATGCCCAGCATGGTAAGTACGTTGATGGTGAATCCTAAAAGATACATGACAAAAAAACATCCGATTAGTGAAATCGGAATGGTGACTACCGGAATCAAAGTAGTACGCCAGTCCCTTAGGAATAAAAAAATGATAATAAGCACAAGGCTGAAAGCAATGATGATAGTCTCCTGAACTTCGTTAATTGATGAGCGAATAAATTCGGTGGAATCGTGACTAACTACCCAGCTTACATCTTCGGGCAGGTCTTTTTCTATTTGTGCCAATTTTTTGTAAAGATTATCTGCAATCTCAATGTTGTTTGCTCCCGGCTGGGCAACTACCGCAATGGCCACGCCGGGAACACCATCCCTACGCATTAATGTTCTATCATTCTCTGCATAGAGCTGTGCATATCCAATATCCTGAAAGCGAACTACCTGATCCCCATCTTCCTTTACAATCAGGTTATTAAAATCATCAACTGAATTAAGGCGCCCCATAGTACGAACAGTCAATTCAGTGTTTTGACCTTCAATTCGTCCACTAGGAAGCTCAACGTTTTCACGGTTCACAGCCTGAAATACGTCAGTTGGCGTCAACTTAAGCCCGGCAAGACGGATGGGGTCCATCCACAACCTCATGGAGTATTTTTGTTCTCCCCACACATTGATAGTACTTACTCCCGGAATCGTCTGGAGCCTTTCCTTAAAATAAATTCCGGCAATTCTTGAAAGTTCAAGCAGGTTTCGCTTTCCGCTCATCACGGTGAGGTAAATGATTGCCTGAGAATCCGCATCTGCTTTTGAAACAACAGGCGGATCTACATCGGGGGGTAGGTTGCGAATCGCTCCTGATACTTTATCCCGCACATCATTGGCCGCAGCTTCAAGGTCTACACCCAATTCAAATTCAATGGAAATATTACTGCGACCTTCACGGCTGGAGGAACTGATGGTACGAACACCCGCAATGCCATTAATTGCATCTTCCAATGGTTCGGTGATCTGAGATTCCACCACATCAGAATTTGCCCCGATGTATGACGTTGACACTGAAATGACGGGTGGATCTACACTTGGAAATTCCCTCACTCCAAGATAACTGAATCCAATTATTCCAAACAATACGATTACCAGTGAAAACACCATCGCCAGTACAGGGCGGTTTATGCTTATGTTGGATAAACTTGCCATACTTCTTAATTCGTTTTAGTAATCTGAATATCCATCCCGGTGCGCAATTGCAATATCCCTGTTGTTATTACAGTGTCTTGCATTTTCAGGCCCGAAATAATTTCCAGTTGCGTGTTACTTCTAATACCCGTCTGAACAATAACTTCCTGTGCCTTCCCATTGTTTGAAACAAAAACCTTATATCCATTCAGTTCAGGTATTACAGCTTCGGTTGGTACCAGCATCGCATTATTCGTGGTGCCCAGGATCAATTCAACCCTAACAAACTGACCGGGTAACAGGAGCCCCTTTGTATTTTCTGCCAATGCCCTAATTTTAAGGGTTCGTGTATTGGCATCGATTTGAGGCTCAACAGCATAAACCTCACCTTCAAACGTGCTGGTATCGCTTTCTACTGTAAATTTTATTTTTTGGCCGGACTTCACCTGCATGCTGTATCTGCCAGGTATTGCAAATTCTATTTTTGCAGGGCTAATGTTGTACAGATTAGCTATGGCGGTGGTAGTTGAAATTAGTGCGCCTTCGCTCACGTATCGAAGTCCGATGATTCCATCAAATGGTGCCCTTACTTTAGTTTTTTCCAATTGTGCTTCAAGCACGGTAATATCTGCTTTGACGGTATTGAGCCTATTAAGTGCATTTTCGTACTCTTCCTGACTAATAGCATCCTTCTCCAGCAACTTGCGTTGTCTGAATTCAATATCTTGATTAAGTTTCCTGTTAAATTTCTGTTTGATAAGTTCCGCCTTTATCTCTTCATCATTAACCTGCACGAGCAGGTCACCTTTTCTTACAGCTTTACCTTCACTAAAATATATTTTCGTAATTTTTCCCCCAGTCTCACCCTTCAGTTCCAGCGATTCATTTGCCTGAACTGATCCCGTTATCACCACCACGTTATCCAATCTGGTAGGTCTTACCACCATAGTTTCAACCGTAAGTTTCCCAGGGCTATTTAGTCCGGACGCTTTTACAGCCGGCCCTTCCTTGCCGGTGCTCCAAAGCTTTAGCTTGGGTAGTGCCAAAAGCACAATGATGCCTAAAACCACGGCAACGGATATTATTTTATTTCTCATCGGCTAGGCTAGAATAAAGGAATCTGAATTTTAGTTCATCAAATTGAACCGATCATGTAAAACCAGCACTTGCGGAATGACCAATCTGGATTCATCGTTTACAATTACGTAGTCTGCTTTCTTCACCTTCTCCTGTTCGTCCATTTGGTTTCGTATGATGTTTTCTATTTCCTCTGGAGTGCGATTGGGGTCTCTTTTTAAGATTCTCTGGATACGTAACGATTTGGGGGCAAAAACAACTATTAATTTATCCAATTTTTCTGCAGATCCTGATTCAATCAACAGGGCTGCCTCTTTAATAACATAGTTAAAGCCGTATTGTTGCTTAACCCAGGTTGCATAATCAATCGCAACGCGCGGGTGAACCAACTCATTCAGCCTCTGGAGTGCCTGCGAGTCTCCAAATGCTCTCCTCAGGTGCTCCTTGTTAAGGCCACCTGCCTCATTGTACGACAAACTTCCGAATTCCTTTTTGATTTGTTCAACCAGTATTCTGTCAGTGGTCATTAGATTTTTCGCTCGGCTGTCAGCATCGTATAAGGGAATTCCAAGGCTACCGAAAATCCTGCATACCCATGTCTTCCCGCAACCGATTCCACCAGTTATTCCAACCTCTAACGGCTTCTTCATGAGATAAATTATGATGAATCAGTACAACCTTATGGCGACAGAGTCTACGTGCAAAAGTTTGGCGTTTTTAGGCAGCCCTTCTACCTGCGGTAAAAGTCTTATTTCTCCCCGCTTCATACCTTTAAGATTGAGAATACCAACCTCAGTCCCAGAGCCTAACATAAAATCCTCCAACTGATTCGCCGGTATTCGTACAAGACATCGAATACTATCTATGCCCATATTCAATCTGGCACCAGGTGGGGTATTGTGAATTTCCAATCGCAGCATTTTCTCAACTTCTGCAAATTCAGTCACTTCAAACATTACCTCAACAATGGCAGGATCTCTTCTGATCAAATTTCCGTTGGGCAGTATTACTTCCGCTTCACCGCGATAGTCTTTATCAATATTTTCAGCAGTAATGGTCAGCATTACCGAATCAGGAAGGCCGGCAAGTATACTTCTGGGTCCTTCCAGGTCAACCGAATCAGGAAGTACAACGATTGGGCTCAACCTTCCAAATCCTGATAAAAATGAAAATCCTCCTTCATCGGCAATCACTTTAATTTTTTTATGGACCCTTGTATCTACAGACAGGTATAACGTATCTGTGACAACGTGATTGATTTGCAGACTTCCTAACTGACCTGCCAGAAGCGCTGGTAAGGTACTTCCTACAATTTTCCTTACCTCTGTGGGGCGTTCCAAAGGAATATTCATATTGGGAACATTTACACCCAGGGTTTTTCTTAAGAGATCCCAGCCATTTCCACTTACATTCATGAAAACTGCTGAGGGCATTGGGTCTACCGGAACATACCGACTTTCATCAAATTCAAAATTTACCGCAAAGCGAAGATTGGTCGAATAATTTTTGTTAAGTGCATTGAAGAACCAAAAGACCATCGCTGCAAGAAAACACAGCGAAACAGCCTTCCAATTGGTGCGGTTGAAATGAAATAGATTGACGATGACGCGAAAAAAATTCACATCTGAGTTGTTATTTTTTGCCGGCAATAGCCTTCGTTGACTCCATCGATATGGCGGATTTGTTGAATTTTATTCGGCCGCCTTTTTCAACCTCCAACACAAAGGTATCTCCTTCCAATTCGGCGATTCGGCCGTGCATTCCACCTATTGTTATGATAAAATCACCCTTTTTAACCTCTTCAACAAACTTCTTTTGGTCCTTTGCCTTTTTCTGTTGTGGCCTGATCATAAAAAAGTAGAATACCACCACGATAGCCAACATAAAGACCATTGATGTCCATCCGCTGCCTTGCTGAGCTTGTAATAATATTGCGTAATCCATTTGAATAAATAATTTTAGTCAGCAAAGTTATCCTAATAACAGCAAACATCCCAAACTCAACAGAGCCTGGGATGTTTCACAAGTTTATTAAGTTAATATTATCTAGTGGGACCGTTGTCTCCGGAAGCCTTAGGTGTAACCATCGCCTTAAATCGTAGGGTAGTTACCTTGGGCCATGTGTTGGCCGTTACGGTAATGGTTTTATTTTGAATATTTGGTTTACCGTTGCTGTCAAACTCCGCTTTAACAAAACCGGTTCCTCCTACAGGAATGGGTTCTTTCGACCAATCCGGCACTGTACATCCGCAAGACGGTTGTGCATTCTGAATGATCAGGGGTGCTTCTCCGTTATTCTTAAAAGAGTACGTATACGTTACTTTCTCCCCTTCCCGGATAGTCCCAAAGTCATGATCTGTTTTGTCGAAAGCCATAACAGGAAGTGGGCCTTCAGGTTTTTCTTCTGCAACCGGAGTGGATACAGGTGTAGCGGCCGGACTTGCAGCAGCACCACCATTTCCTTCAAGCTGGCTTAGTCTGCTTTCCAGCTCTGCAATTCTTTTTTCAGCAGCGCGATCCTTGCAACTTGCCAAAAGGGCAAAGGCAAAAATCACCATAACAACACGATTCATAATTTTCATAATTCCTCCTTTAGTTTATTTAACAAAATTAACTGCTGTTGGATGTACTTGCCAGCCAACAAGCTTAATTAACAATTCATTAACTCTTTTCAGTTCCTCTGATTTGAGATAGCAAATCGTCAACGTCTTCCAGGAGCCTTTCTGCTTTATTTTTGGCTTCCGATACAACCTTTGCCCCCTGTGATTTTGCTTCTGTTGTAAGGGGTGTTTCTTTTCCCTTTACCAAATCGTCCAACATCTGCTCCAGCATATCCCTGTATTTGTCGAGTTTAAAGGAGAGTTTTTCCCGGGTGTTAGTACCCTTGTCGGGGGCATATAATATGCCTAAAATAGCCCCCAGGGCTGCACCCGATAAAAACGCCAACATAGCTCCACTCTTTTTACTCATATTTCAACAATTTGGGAGAGTAAAGATAACACGAAATAGCAAATAGTCCACTGCCAGTAGCATTTAAGGCTTTCCCGGGGGTTCCTTATTTGTTATCAATCAAGCCGCGGCCACTCTTTTTCACGTGCCCGGAGGCAACTAAATCCTTGGCTATTACATCCAGAATTCCATTGACAAATTTTGCGCTTTTCGGGGTACTGTATTGCTTGGTCAATTCGATGTATTCGTTAATGCTTACTTTGACGGGGATAGACGGGAAATTGATTAGTTCTGTAATCGCCATCTCCAGGATAATTCGATCGGTAAGCGGCAACCTGTCAACTTCCCAGTTGCGCGTATTCTTAGATATCAATTCTTTATTTCGGGTATCGAGTTGCGTTGTTTTTTCGAACAAGGTATTCATAAATACCAGATCATCTTCCCAGTCCATCGACAATTTCTGAATCTGAATTTTCCCGTTTTCATCGATTGACTTGATGGTTTTTTCTACAAGACTCTTTACAATATCATGATCTTCGGTCCAATGAATATTTCTTTCTAAAAAATAGTCATTGATAGCCGTGTCTCCCAGTATCAGTTTGCGTACAATGTATTTGATCGCAGTCTTATGCTCATCAACGGAGGGAGAATCTTTTTTGATGTACTCCGTAAAAGTATTGTCCGTTTTAATTATAGCGCGAAACCAAGCCTGAACAAGGGAGTGTTCATTTTCCCAACCCGTATTGGTTTTTAAAAGTAAGGCATTAAAAACTGTATCATTCTTAAGTGCAAGAATGAATGGGTTGTCCGAAAAATTAGAATAATCCGATTTTTTGTCAGACCTGGCCAGTGCAGCGAATGCCAGAACAAGTCCAAGAACATGATAATACCAATGGTTGATCTTCTCCACCTCTATAGCAAGATTCTTCCTCAAAAAGTTAAAGTCTTTTTTTGTCTGGTTCTCATTAAACGTAAGGGCTTCGGCAACTGTTTTGCTAACCGCTTCATCCTGGCTGACGACGGTATCTGTTTTTTTAAAGTTTTTAATATAAAGCGCTTTGGCTTCCTTGTTCTGCTTCTTAAGCTGAGGTTTGTCCTGTACCTCCATGGAATTGAGGTTGGGAGAAAAACGTTGGTCGATTAAATCAATTGCCAATTCATTGTTTGCTTCCTTACATTGCTCAAAGGCAAATAGACTTTGCATAATTTTAGCACGAAGCGTACGCCTGTTCAGCATGATTCAATGAACGTTATTAAGCTGCAAAACTACGTGTAATGTTGCAAAAAGTAAAACCTGGTTTTGAGGTTATTTATCGGATTTATCTGGGGATACGCACCCGACCGACTTCTTCTATTCTTTTCTCTGCCAAATGAATAGCGGCCTCCTGGCTGGTGATTTTTTCTTGTTCGGCCAGGTTGAGAATATTTAAACAGGTATCATAAATTTTTTCTGCCTGTTTGTAGGTACGCTCACGGTTGTAGTTGCCCAGGTACTCATTATAAACATTGATAAGACCTCCGGCATTGATAAGAAAATCCGGAGCATACGTAATGCTTTTGTCCAACAACATGTATCCGTGTTTAATCTCATCTTTCAATTGATTGTTGGCTCCCCCGGCTACGATGGCACACTTCAGTCTTGGAATGGTGTCATCATTCAACGTAGCGCCGAGCGCACAAGGCGAGTAGATATCCATGTCAAGATCGTATATTTTATCCTGTGCTATTGTGTCTACGCCAAATCGCTTTGCTACCTCTTTCACTTTATCCTCGTAGATATCGGTGATCACCACTTTAGCTTTTTCTTTTACAAGCAGCTCCACCAGGTAAGTGCCTACCTGACCAACTCCCTGTACGCCAATTTTCTTTCCACTTAGATCATCGCTTCCGAAAACTTTTTTGGCGGTAGCTTTCATGCCCAGGTAGGTTCCATAAGCCGTAACCGGGGAGGGATCGCCTCCGCCCCCCATCGTTTCAGGAAGGCCTGTGACATATTTCGTTTCCATTCCGATGTACTCCATATCGGAAGTCTTCATGTTCACATCTTCAGCGGTCCAATATTTTCCGCCAAGGCTCTGTATGAATTTCCCAAATCTGCGTAGGTAAGCCTCAGTCTTCATCGTCCTGGCATCGCCGATTAATACGGCTTTACCTCCTCCGAGATTCAATCCGCTGATGGCTGCCTTAAACGTCATTCCCCGCGACAATCGCAACCCGTCGGTGAGCGCTTCCTGTTCTGCCGTGTAGTGCCACATGCGCGTACCCCCCAGTGCGGGACCCAGCGTGGTGTTGTGAATGGCAATCAGCGCTTTCAATCCGGTCGCTTCATCGTAACAATGCACTACCTGCTCGTGACCAAATTGTGCCGCCATTTCGAACACACCTTCCTGTTGCAAGGTTACTATTTCTTTAATTTCCATAGATATCTTATTTAGATTTTGAATAACTACTTTTGCCCTCGCTCGTTAAACTCCGGGAACAGGAAGTGTGCGGGCAAAACTATTCTTTTTCTTCTTTTTTAACAAAGCCGAAATCGATTGAAATGAACCAAAACAACATTCTTCTGTTTTTAATAGTTCGAGCCAATTTTATTTCATGAAGGAACTTAAATACCTCAACAAATACCTCCTTAAATACAAATGGCACATTATCTGGGGAACAGTTTTTGTCATTATTTCCAACGTATTCCAGATTTTACCAGCACAAATGGTTCGATACGCCATTGATTTGGTAATCGACAATATCAAACTCTATAATTCCTTTGACCAGGTAAACGTTCAAAATGACTTTTTTGAAGTATTTGCCTACGGTATTTTAGTCTACGCCGTACTGATTTTGGTCATGGCCTTGCTGCGCGGTGTTTTTCTCTATTTCGTGCGGCAAACCCTGATTGTGATGAGCCGTCTGATTGAGTATGACCTTAAGAACGAAATTTTTGAACACTACCAAACGCTTCCGCTCAGTTTCTACCGGAGAAATAATACGGGGGATTTAATGAATAGAATCTCTGAAGATGTGGGGCGCGTAAGGATGTACCTGGGACCTTCCATTATGTATGGGCTTCAACTTGTAACGCTTTTCATTATGCTTATCCCAATCATGTTTGCGATAAGCCCTATGCTTACCTGGTATTCCCTTATCCCTCTGCCCATTCTATCGTTCAGCATTTATTACGTAAACAATATTGTAGAAAGAAGAAGTGAAGAGATACAACGAAGTCAATCCAGGCTAAGTACGTTTGTTCAGGAGGCATTCTCCGGCATCAGGGTGTTAAAATCTTTTACGAGAGAGAAAGAGTCCATCAATAATTTTTCAAAAGAAAGTGATGAATACAAGCGGCAATCCTTAAAACTAACCAAAGTCCAATCTTTGTTTTTCCCTCTTATCACCGGTTTAATCGGTCTCAGTACCATCCTGGCCATATATGCAGGAGGTGTGGAGGTAATCAATGGTTCGCTGACGTTCGGAAACATTGCCGAGTTCATCATTTATGTAAATCTCCTTACCTGGCCTGTCGCTTCGCTTGGGTGGACAAGCAGCTTGGTACAACGAGCTGAGGCTTCCCAAAAAAGAATTAATGAATTCTTGAAAACCAAAACAGAAATTGTCTCCACTGAAAACCTGATCAGGGACATTGAAGGTAAAATAGAATTCAGCCAGGTCACGTTCGAGTATCCGGATACCGGCATTACCGCGTTGAAAGGTGTTTCATTTACGGTAAATCCTGGAGAGTCGTTAGCCATCATTGGCACAACGGGATCGGGTAAAAGCACCATTGCCAGCCTGATAGGAAGACTCTATGATGCTACTAAAGGTGAAATACGAATAGACGACCTATCGATTAAAAGCTACGACCTGGTTTCCATCAGAAGTCAGCTGGGCTTCGTGCCTCAGGATGTTTTTCTATTCAGCGACACTATTTATAACAACATCGCTTTCGGCGTAAACGATCCGGATGAAGAAAAGGTGAAAAAAGCTGCTGTTGATGCGGATGTTTATGATAACATTATGGGATTTCCTCAGGGATTCATGACCCGGGTAGGCGAACGAGGCATCACCCTATCCGGCGGACAAAAGCAACGCGTGTCTATTGCAAGGGCCGTTGCCCGCGAACCAAAAATATTAATTCTCGACGATGCCCTTTCTGCTGTGGATACTCATACTGAAAATACCATTCTCAACAGCATGAAAAAAATAATGGAGGGTAGAACAAGCATTATCATTTCACATCGGGTATCCTCCGCCAAGTTGGCCAACAAGATTATTGTGCTGGACGATGGGTTAATTATTGAAGAAGGAACACATGAAAGCCTGATGTCTTCCGGCGGTGTGTATCGTGAACTTTATGAGAAACAAATGCAATCCGCTGAGGTGGAAAATTGAGGAGATAGGATCAAAAAATGTATCGCAAGCCAACACCTCCCTGGAATCGCTGATAACCCGGGTCTAATAAGGTATCGGTAAACCATTCAATTTCTATGAATGCCGAAATGGGAATTGTGAAATAAGAGTATTCAAATCCCAGCACGGCCACTGGGCCATGCGTAAACCTGGATTCATCGAATTTTCCAAACCGGCTGTCGACTTCAGAACCATTGGCATCTACTTCCCGGAAAGCGAAATCATATTCAATATTTGTGCTTCGCCATTGCCAACCCAGCCCTGTATAAAATTGGAGGCCCTTCGAAATTTTTGAAACATCCCATTGGTAGAGAAATTTGGCTTGCAAAAACCAATCTGTTTTGGCTTTGTGTGCAAGATAGTCTACTGTTTGCCCTTCGGTTAATGAGTCAGAAAGAAATGAATCAAATAAACTGCGGTAATATTTATTATATAACCCACTGGCGGCTCTACCGGCATCAGCCGTAAATGCCCAATTTTTGTTGGGATAAAATTTATACGTTAAAGCAAAGGGGTCTCCCATCTTAAGGCCAACGCCTTGGTAGGGATACTCACTTGTTTCGAAAATAGGGCACATGATGCGAGCCTTGCTTTTGGATACGATTGGAACCCTAAACTTGGCGCTTTTAACACTTTTTCGCACCTGGGCATGGCAAATACCTAACCCAAGAGCCAGAAAAGCCGCAGTTAATAATGTCTTTTTGTAAGGCATTAACGCAAATATAATGCTTTTGCGTTACTGCTTTACGAGGCCGCCCATTCTGGAAGACAAACGCTAGACTACCTCTTTGTATTGCATTTTATGGAGGTGAGCATAATAGCCATCGTGTAGTAAAAGGTCATCATGTTTGCCTTTTTCCTTAATTTCACCCTTGTCTAACACGATGATTGTTTTGGCTTTTTGGATTGTAGACAACCGATGGGCAATCACGATGGACGTTCGGTTGTTCATCATCTTTTCTATGGCCACCTGTATCATTTCTTCTGTTTCGTGATCCACCGAACTGGTGGCTTCATCGAGAATAAGAATTTTCGGATCGTACACCATCGCTCGAATGAATGAAAGGAGTTGTCGCTGCCCTACGGAAAGTGTAGCTCCCCTCTCCATTACATTGTATTCGAGTCCCCCCGGGAGGCGTTCTATAAATTTTGTAGCTCCCACCAGGTCAGCCGCATCCATGATCATCCGGTCTGTAACTTCAGGATTTCCCAAGGTTATATTGTACCGGATTGTATCACTAAATAGAAATACATCCTGGAGCACTACTCCGATATGCTGGCGAAGCGAGGACAACTCGATTTCGGAAATATCGATGTCATCGATTTTAATTGTACCTCTCTTAATTTCATAAAATCGGTTTAGCAAATTGATTATTGAAGATTTGCCGGCTCCCGTAGCGCCAACCATTGCAATGGTTTCTCCCGGTTCAATTTTAAAGCTGATATCTTTCAATACGTAATCGGCATCGTTGTAGGCAAACCAAACGTGATGGAACTCAACTTTGCCTTTCAATTCATCCAAAGTTTTGGTTCCGTTGTTGGCTAGGTGTTCATCGCTGTCCAAAAGATTCATAATGCGCGATGAACTTACAATTCCCATTTGCAAGGTATTATATCGGTCAGCAATCATTCGTATCGGCCTGAAAAACATTTGGATATACATGATAAAGGCCGTTAATGTGCCTATGGTAATGCCTGTTTCCGGATTTATCACACCTTTTGCCCCATACCAAACCAACAATCCTATACCCATGGCAGCTATAATTTCAGCTACAGGAAAATAAACCGAATAATATAAAACTGATTTTAGGTGTGCCGTTCTATGTTCTTTGTTAATTTCTTTAAATTTTTCAAACTCTCTCTTCTCGCTACCAAAAATCTGAACAATGTTCATACCGGTGAGGTGCTCCTGCACGAAAGAGTTGAGATTAGCTACCGCATTGCGCACGTCATTGAAGGTGACCTTGATTTTTTCTTTAAAAATATAGGTAGACAGCAGCATGAGTGGGATAGTAGACAAGCTTACCAGTGCTAATCGCCAATCTGTGTAAAACATAAATACGAGAATAAAAACAATCTGAAGCAGGTCTCCGGCAAGTGCGGCCAAGCCTTCGCTAAATACATCGGCAAGGGCCTCCACATCAGAAATCGTTCTGGTTACCAGTCTGCCAATAGGTGTTCGGTCAAAAAACTTAAGCCGGAAGCCAATAAGGTGTTTGTACAACTTGATCCGAATGTCACGAATTACATATTGGCCGATTCGCCCGGATATATAGGTATGTATGTATTGAAGTATGGAATGAAGTATAAGCAATCCAAAAATGAACAGCATGATGCGGACCATACCATAGTAGTCTCCATTGGCCACGTCATTATCCAGGGTATATTGGATGAGAAAAGGCCTGATCGGCATAAGTACGCCAAGCAATACCGTGAGAAGGATAAGAAAATAAAATCTTCCACGGTAGGGTTTTACAAACTGGAGAATTCTCCTTAAAACCTTAAAGTCGATGATATTGCCGCTGCTGATCTGTTCTTTATCCACGAAAGATTACTGGTCTAAAAATATTTTCTTGGGGTATTTTACATCCATCAGGTAGAGACCCTCGGGAGGAACATTCATACCGGCTTTTTTTCTGTCTTTGCTTTTAATTATTCGCTGAAACTCCTTTTGGGAAGTCTTTCCCGTACCTATGTCCAATAAACTGCCAACCATTGCTCTCACCATTCCTCGTAAAAACCGGTTTGCAACAATGGTGAAAACCAACAAATCACCTTTTTGATTCCACCTGGCCTTTTTCAGGTCGCAAACAAAATGATTTACATCTGTATTCACTTTACTAAAACTCTGAAAATCATTCTTTCCGACTAATAACGCAGCCGCCTGATTCATGTTTTCAATATTCAGCTCCTTAAAGAAATAATAAGCATATCCGTTGTAAAAGGGGTTTTTTGTTTGGGTGATCCTGTACTCATAAGCTCTTTCATGCGCATCGTAACGGGCATGTGCCTCTGATCTTACCTTTCTGATCGAATTGATAGAAATGGATTTAGGCAAAAATGAATTTAGCCTTTGGATCGTTTGTGGATACGTTAATTCACTATCCAAATCTGCATGAAAATATTGTCTTACACAATGGACACCGGTATCCGTTCTGCCACTACCTGTTATCCCAATTTTTTTTCTGAGCAATTTCTCAAAAACATCCTCCACAACATCCTGCACACCCACAGCATTAGCTTGCGACTGCCATCCGTGGTAGCTGGTGCCGTTGTAGCTTATCTCAAAAAAGTAGCGCACCGTGCAGTATTGAGAAGTTGAGTTGGAAATTCATCATCTTAGTTTTCTTTACGGGTGGGTCACTTGTGTAGCAGGCTGCCATTTTTGAATTCCCTCTTCTCAGCTTTCCACATTCTCGTAAACAATTGCGGCTCCCTGTCCTACTCCGATACACATAGTAGCCACACCAAATTTTGTTTTTCGTTTCACCATCTCATGTATAAGGGTAGCGCTAATACGCACTCCGCTGCATCCCAATGGATGACCTAAGGCAATTGCTCCTCCATTGACGTTGACCCTTTCCGGATCGAAACCAAGTTCATGAATACAGACAATGGATTGCGATGCAAAGGCTTCGTTAAGTTCCACCAACCCAATATCAGCTACGTTGAGTGCGGCCCGCTTTAACGCTTTTTTTACAGCCGATATCGGACCTAGGCCCATTACAGCGGGATCTACTCCGGCCACGGCCATTGAAACAATACGCGCTTTCGGCTTCACGTTCAGGCTCTTTAAAGCATAATCATTCACAATCAGTGCCGCGGCTGCTCCGTCATTAATCCCCGAGGAATTTCCCGCTGTAACAGTACCTACCTCTTTAAAGGAAGGCTTTAAAGCCGCAAGTTTTTCCATGGATGTTTCCCGGGGATATTCGTCGGTGTGAAAATCTATGGGCACCCCTTTGCGCTGTGGTACCGGAATTGAAATTAATTCCTCCTTGAATTTACCCTCTGCCTGTGCTTTGAAATACCTTTGTTGTGATTGCAATCCAAAAGCATCTTGCTGTTCGCGTGATATTTTCCATCGCTCGGCCACATTTTCCGCAGTTTCACCCATTGTGTAGGGATAGTACATACCGGCGAGTTTTGGATTTGTAAATCGCCAGCCCATGGTAGTGTCAAATACTTCAGCTTTTCTTGAAAAGGCCTCCACTGCTTTTGACATTACAAAAGGCGCCCTGCTCATACTCTCCACACCGCCAGCTATGAACACTTCACCATCACCGGTCATTATTGCCCTTGATGCATCCATGATTGCCTGCAAGCCGGAAGCACACAACCTGTTAACCGTAGTCCCAGCCGTTTCTATTGGCAGCCCGGCAAGAAGTAAAGCCATTCTGGCAACATTTCTATTATCTTCTCCCGATTGATTCGCAGCTCCTGCGATCACGTCCTCAATTCTGTTGGGATCCACCAGGGGGTTTCTTTCCAACAATTTTTTTATAGCGTGTGCCAAAAGGTCATCGGGGCGAATAGCCGCAAGCGTACCACCATATTTTCCAATAGGCGTACGTAAGATATCAATAATGTATGCGCTGTTCATATTGGTTTGCAAGTTAAAAATTGGGTTCAAAACCCATGAAATAAGCAAAATACGCTAACTCAACGGCATGTCAATAATCGTGACTTATTCGATAAGGAAGCTTCAAAATGCGAATTCCCTGCCTTTCGGCAGGCAGGCATCTGACCTTTAAAAATAAATATTAGCAGATGAAATCATTACTTTTGCTGCAAGTTATATCAACCCCCTTATGTGGCAAAGGAAACAAACTGTATTTCTGGTAATTGTAGGCGTTTGTATGTTGCTTAGTATTTTCTTTCCCGTTTGGCGATCGTATACCGATGGAATGGAAAAGTCATTATTCCCGCTTCACTACTCGGTAGTTCAGGATGGGGCCAAAAGCACGGTTTACTTCCCCTATAGTTTAACGGCTATTTGTTCGATTGCCGCCACAACACTGGCATTTTTTGAAATCGGTAAGTTTCGTAACAGAATGCTTCAAATTAAACTGGGTGCGTTGAATTCATTGTTTATGGCAGGAAGCATTGGCTCTGCGGTATATTTTGCTACCGATTTAATAAAAACCAATCAAGAAGGCGGTGAGTACGGCATGGCTCTTTTCCTGCCGGTAGCTGCCATGGTAAGCAATATGATTGCCAACCGGTTTATTAGAAAAGATGAAAAATTGGTGAAAGATTCTGATCGCATACGATAAACCATTCCGTTGATACCTTGTTAAAAAATTCTATTAAATCCTAAAAATCAAAATTCATGGCACAAACTAAACTAGGCGAGAACATCGTTAATACCATTGGAAATCTTCCAGACATTGGGTCAACGGCCCCCAATTTTATTCTGACCGGAAACGATTTAAAAGCAGTAAAACTAGCTGACTTCAAGGGCAAAAAAGTAGTACTGAATATTTTCCCGAGTATTGATACAGGCGTGTGTGCTACGTCAGTACGTGAGTTCAATAAGAGAGCAAGCGGTCTGGACAACACCGCAGTGCTCTGCATTTCCAAAGATCTGCCATTCGCGTTCCGGAGATTTTGCGGAGCTGAGGGAATAGACAACGTGGTTACGCTATCCGATTTCAAAAACGGGGGGTTTTCAAAAGATTATGGAATGGAGATGGCAGATGGCGGAATGAATGGCTTATTAGCCCGCTCGATTGTAGTGATCGATGAACAGGGGAAGGTAAAACACACTGAAATAGTGCCTGCTATCGGACAGGAGCCCAACTACGATGCTGCCTTGAAAGCATTGTAAAAAAAGCGACAGTTATTCCACCAAGAACCTCAAAGAAGTCACTGAGAAATCACAAAGTTAGAATAAACCTCAGTGTATCTCCGTATGCATTCCTTAGTGATTTCTCTGTGGTAAAAATCCCTTGCGGTGTTTCGTGAGGACACGAAACATGGCTAAAGTTTATCCCCATGGTGATAACGCGATAGAGTTGAAGCTACGGCATGGATGAACTTTCCATACTAAAATCCGTGACTTTTGTGAATGCCCGCACATTACAGTTGGAAAAGCTGTGGGAAATCAAGCCTGGATTTATGGCAGATATCATTGCTATTGAAGATGATCCTCAAAAGAACATAGATGAATTCAAAAAAGTAACCTTTGTAATGAAAGATGGCATCATCTATAAACAAGAGTAACGTTTTTCAACCGGTGCTCTGCCTGGTCGCCTTTTTTGCAATCGGTGACGGCTTTGCGCAGGATCCGTTTTCAACTAACCTTTCGGTAGCTGCCATTGACCTCACAAAGCAAGAAGTAAAATATGATCCTGCTTACTTCAGCATTCCCTATCCCAATGGTGACGTCCCACCTGACCGAGGTGTATGTACCGATGTAGTAATACGTGCTTACAGAAAATTAGGTGTCGATTTGCAAAAAGAAGTACATGAAGATATGGTGAAGAATTTCTCACGCTATCCAAATCACTGGGGCCTAACCAAAACAGATAAAAACATTGATCATCGAAGAGTACCCAACCTGATGGCATTTTTCAGCAGGCACGGAATTGTGAAAATGAAATCTCTAAACCCCTCCGATTATAAGGCCGGTGATATTGTTGCCTGGGATCTGGGTGGTGGCACTACGCATATTGGAATTTTAGTTGATCAGCGATCAGCCGATGGCAAACGTCCCCTTGTTGTTCACAACATTGGCAGAGGGCAGGAAATTTCTGATTGTCTATTTGAATTTAAAGTGATAGGGCATTATTCATTTATAAAATAAATACCACTTTAGTTTCTCGCCAACCTCACCCGAGCTGAAGAAAGGAAAGTTCAATGGTGCCGGACTGCTTCAAATTGAATTCTTTATGATTGCATGAATTGGAGGATTTATTGACATGAGACGCTGGTAGCCTTGAAAGGGATTGCCCAAGAATTCACAAATGGGCAAATATGCATTTGTAATGCATATTTGTCCATTGATGCTTACGCTTGAGGATGACTCAACGCATACTCGGCTCCTGCCTGGAAATTCTCGTCTTTAAAGAACGCGAATCAATTCTACAAATAACGCGGTCAGTTTCTCCTCCGCCTTTCCGGCAATCGCAATGATTTCTTCAATGTTTGCCGGTTTCAGATTGTCCGGATCACAATCATCGGTGAGGACCGATATGGCACAACAAGGCAGAGAAACATGGTTGGCCACGATAACTTCAGGTACTGTGGACATACCCACGACATCCGCTCCAATCTGCCGCAGGAAACGATATTCCGCACGGGTTTCCAGATTTGGCCCCATGACGCAAACGTATACACCGCGGTTGAGAGTTATTCCCTTCCGGTGAGCAATGGAAGCCAGTTTTTGATTTAACTCTTCAGAATAAGGTTGACTCATATCCGGCCAACGGGGACCTTGGTCATCCACATTCTTTCCTCTTAGTGGATTGTCTGGCTGCAGATTGATGTGGTCGGTAATAAGCATCAGTTGACCTTTCTTCCACTTCAAATTCATGTTACCAGCAGCATTGGAGATCAGCAGGTATTTGATGCCTAGCATTTTCATCACCCTTACAGGAAAAGTAATTTGCTGCATCGAGTAGCCTTCATAGAAATGAAATCGGCCATTCATGGCAATCACATTTTTTCCATTCAAATCTCCGCATACGAGTTTGCCTTTGTGAAATTCAACTGTAGAAACAGGAAAGTGAGGAATGGAACCATAGTCAATTTCAACTGGGTTTATTATTTGCTGCGTGAATTGGGTTCCCAATCCCGTTCCGAGGATTATCCCTATATCTGGAGTTTTGCCAAATTTAGCTTGAATAAATTGGGAAGCTTCATTAATTTGATCCATTACATTCATATCCATTGCCAAATACCGTCAAATTGAATTTCTGTCATTCCATTTGATTCCTGGATACACTTCTCTGATTTCCAGTTCGATTAAGACCTGAAAAGATGCCTCCTTAACAGTCTTCCATTTATTTTCAGCCAGGATATACGGTCTTGTAGTCATATAGCAGGCAGGGCAATTTTATAAACTTCATTTCTACGCACGGTGAGTTTGTCATCGCGCAACCATGGGTTATGTCTTTTCAATAGCTTATAGGTTGTGCCCTGCTCAATCGCAAAATCTATTAGGTCTGGAATCGAATTATCAACCGTAACAAAATGAACCGAATCTCTCTGATACAAATGGCGCTTATCAATTTTAAATCCATACAACTCCGGATTTTCTATTATTTGCTTTATGGCAAGAATTCTGAAAACATATCGCGCTGTCTCGTCATTCAGAAACAGTTCATAATATGAATCTACCTTTTGCTTCTGAATCGCTCTGTCCAGGCCACTCATCCCCCTGTTGTACGATGCGGCAACCAATGTCCAGTTACCAAAGCGCTCGTACGCTTTGCGGATATATTTGCAAGCTGCTTCGGTGGACTTAATTGGGTCATATCGCTCATCCACTTCCTCGGAAATCTCCAACCCATTCTCTTTTCCTGCGCTTTTGATAATCTGCCAATATCCAACTGCGTTTGCCGGAGATACCACGTTGAGCAATCCGCTTTCAATTAAAGGGAGGTATTTAAAATCCTCGGGAATATCATATTTTTTTAATATCGCTTCAAATTGTGGCAACCATTGATTGGCGCGCTTGATCAGAAAAATTGTGTTGCTATGAAAGTAAATGTTGATTTGTAATTCTTTGTCCAATTGTTCCCGAAGGTCTGATCTATTCATAGGCACAGGTTCACCGGCAAAAGAGATTTGTTCGGGAAGGTCATAAGAAATTGCTGTAAGCGGGCCATCGGGAGCACCCGTTTGTTCAAAAGTTATTGGCACATACTGACCCGCAATTATTTTCTCAATCCGATCGATTCGGTTATTGATGAATAATACCAGAAAAAGTAAAAATCCTAAACCAAGAACAACGAATACCTCAACTTTATTCTTCTGTAGAAAATCCCTCATCACATTCCGTTTTAAAGTTTAAAAATTAGGTGAAAGGATGTATTTAGCATAAAAGTCATCAATCACTTTCACGGCTTCATTTGGTGAATCCACCAGGTTAATGAGATTCAAATCTTCCTTGTTAATCATTTTTTCATTCACGAGAGTTCCTTTAAACCATTCCATCACACCCTCCCAGAATTTTTTGCCCACCAGAACAATCGGAAATCTTCCAATTTTATTTGTCTGGATCAGGGTAAGTGCTTCTGATAATTCATCTAACGTACCGAAGCCTCCAGGCATTACGATAAATCCCTGTGAATATTTCACAAACATTACTTTTCGCACAAAAAAATAATCAAATGAAATAAGTTTTTCAGGATCGATATACGCATTGCCTTTTTGTTCATGGGGTAAGAAAATATTTAAACCCACGCTTTTACCGCCAGCGCGATTTGCTCCCTTATTTCCAGCTTCCATGATGCCTGGTCCACCACCGGTAATGACGCCATAACCATGTGCTACCAGTTGAAAGGCAATTTCTTCTGCTGTTTTATAGTACTCGTGATCAGGAGCGGTGCGTGCCGACCCAAAAATAGTAACGCAAGGGCCGATTTTCGCCAACTTTTCAAACCCTTGCACAAATTCAGACATCACCTTAAAAATTACCCAAGAGTCTGAACTCTTGATTTCAGCCCAGTCTTTGTCCTTAAATGCCTTTCTGATTTTATGCTCGTCTGCGGTCAAAGATGATTTCTTAACCTCTTTTTCCATATTAATCCCTATTTAAATACCCGCAAATATAACCCTAATAGAGGCAACGTAATTCAAAAAAAGGTTTAGAGCTATGTAATCGTAGTAAAATGAAAAAAGGCAGACTGGAACGCCTGCCCTACCCAGAAGAAGAAGATGTTGATGAGCAAATGTATCTTACTCAAGTTGCTCTGATGAAAATTCGCCATTAAACAACTGTTATTTATACCCTCACATTTACAATGCATGTTAACAGTTCTTCAATCTAATTCATTTTGTAACTTATTCATTCTCAACCACTAACCTTTATCAATGTTAGTTTAATGTTAAGTTTTTTGTAGGGTCTGTAACTATTGCATAACATAACTTACATTTGATTTAAATAGCATTATTTATGGACCCTATCTCAAAGAAAGAAATACGCTCAAAAGTCGAAGAATCCGTTTCGAGCGCACTGGAAAAACTGGAAATCAATAAAACATCCAGAAAAACAAAAAAAGTGTTAAAGAAAACATCCCGGAAGCTGACTAGTGCCATTAAAAAGGAGTTGAAAAAACTTTATAAGAAGAACAAAAAAGCCGAAACGATAAAAAGCGTAAAGCCTAAAAAATCGGTAAAAGCCAAAGGCAAAAAAGCTGAAACGGTAGACATTATTGAAGAGGCAAAAATTGCCAGCTAAGGATTACCCTTTTTGAAGCAGGTCTTTGAGTGCTCCATCCAGATCAGGATGTAGAAACTCATAGCCTGCGTTTTGAATTTTTTCTGCAGAAACCCTGCTCCCTTTCAGAACAAGATCAGCCATTTCACCGAGAATTACCTTCAGCACAAAGGACGGTACACTAGGCACCCAAAATGGCTTATTCGTAGCACGCGCTGCCGCGCGCATCAGTTCATCATTGGTAGCCGGGTTTGGACTCACCGCATTATAAACACCCTTCATATTTTCGTCTTCAATGGCTTTGATGAAAATTCCACACACATCATCCATGTGAATCCAGCTCATGATTTGTGACCCAGATCCGAGCGGAGAACCAAAGCCGAATCTGATAGGTTTAATCATTTCAGCTAGTGCCCCACCATTCTTGCTCAACAAGATCCCGATCCTGATTTTAACAACCCTAATTCCCAATGAAGCAATTTCATCCACTGACGCTTCCCATTGCCGCACCACATCTGCCAGAAAATCATTTGCAGGTGAGCCTTCTTCTTGAAATACTTTTTCGTCACCCCCAAAACCATAATAACCAATGGCCGATGCACTGACAAAGGTTTTCACGCCATGCGTTCTTTCTTTTAGCGTTTTGAATAACAATTGGGTTGATTTGGTTCTGCTCTCCAATATTTCCTTTTTCCTTTCCCTTGTCCATGCCTTATCGGCAATGCCGGCTCCTGCCAAATGAATTATTGAATACACGCCAGTCAATGCACCCTCGTCTACTGTTCCATCTTTTACATTCCACTGAAATACCGGGATTGCTCCTTCTTTGTTGCTGCGGGATAAATGTGAAATCTGGTAGTCTTTTTGCTTTAAAAGTTCCGTAAGCCGGGTGCCTACCAAACCAGATGCCCCGGAAATAAGTACATTTTTATGCATTTGGATAATTAGTAGCTTTGAGCCTGACGAATTTAGGTTTAATACATTAAATACCTTCCTTAGGATTAACTAAGATTAATAACATGATGAATAGTAATAAGTTTAGTTTCATATTACTTAGCCTTGCCATCTGCAGCCCCTTGTTGGCACAAAAGGTGACGACAGAAAAAGAAAATCAAAAAATAAATGGTGAAGAGGCTGAAGGATTTGCCACCACGCTGGAAGGAAAGAAAGAAGAGGTGTTACTCGCCTGGAATAAATTCCTGAAAGATTTTGGAAAAGCAAAAATCGGCACGGGCTTCACCAGCATATCCTCTCCTGCATTGGGAGGCGCTGTATATTCAAAAGGTACAATCTATGCTGACCTTAAAGAGAAAGGAGAAAACGTACAAGTTTGGCTGGGGCTTAAAGAAGCCGAGTGGGTTGTAAACGACATCACTATCGTAAAAAACGATCTTGAAAAAGAGGTATATCGTTTTGGGGTGAAATATTATAAAGACAAGATACAGGCACAAATTGATGAAGCCACGCGTGCTTTCGATGCTACCACCCGACAATCACAACGCCTGGTGAACCAGAACAAAGACTTAACCATACAATTGAGCAACAACGAACAGGAAAAGGTGAAGCTGGAAGAAAGGCTCTCAAAGAATACTTTTGAACACGCTGTATTACTACAAGAAATTGAAAACAACAAGCTTGCACAGGATTCTGTGGCGCAGGCAGGTGAGCAAATCAAAAAAGTAACTGAGTTGCACAAAGAACGGCAGCGGAAAATAAATTAAACGGATTATTCAACACCAACCATTTCCTCCACTGATCTAAACTGTTTTGATTTCCATTTACGGGCCTGCTTATCGTAGTATACATTATCATCCGGAAACTCAATGTACTCAACGCCACCTGAGTTTTTAGTGAAGTAAGATTCCAACGATTCGCCTTTCACCATTTTATCGAACAAAAGGCCTGCTCGATTCATCAATGTATCATAGGGCATTTTCCAGGTGCGGAAAATTTCTTCATACTCAACCAGGCTATCCATCTCGCTCATTTTAAATCTACCTCCTGTAGCTACATGCTTTACGTGTATACTCGGAGCGATGCGGCTGATTAAAAAGAAATGATCTTTTTCATCGTTTACAAAATACAGATTCAGTTTGTGTTTAGCCATCTGCGCCAGGTAATGCTCATCGTGTTTTGATAAAAATTTAGTTGAGTCAGTAGCTTTATCAGGTTTTCTGCCCACATACCGGATTATTTTAGACATCACTACATCCTGGCGTTGAGGGGTCAATTGTTCTTCAGGAATGTAAGATACTTTAGTTTCGCATGCCGCAAGAATAATAGTGAGGAGAATGATGTGTTTCAATTTCATGGAGCAAAATTAAAAAAGAAAGACCTGCTTTCAGCAGGTCTTTCTACCCTATAAAAATTAAATATTAATAAACTTTTTCAATCGGGCGGAATTCTGACCAACCGTTAGTCCAATCAGTAGTGCCGAAAGCACCGCGGTAGGTAACAGTTTCGTTAAAAAATCCGGATCTGCCTGGCTCATCAAACTTAGCATTGGCAAAACTTGCACCTGTGGAAAGTGTTGGCGTGCCACTTGTAAGTGTAAAGTCAGGGTCCGATGGATACGTGCTGGTAGTCGAACGAGCGAAGAAGTTATCGATTCTCAGACCCAGATTCGTATAAAACGTTGCCTCATCGGCTGCTGCTGGAATTGTCAATGTGCTATTGGCTGCATTCCAATACGTCTGCAGATCAGTAGCTGTAAAGCTAACGCCACTACCAATTGCAAAGCTCGTAGCAACTGGAGCAATCAGGATATTATTGGCCAAAACTCCATTAGGCGTACCGCTGGTATACTGCGCATAAACTGAGTTTTGGTTCATTCTTAGACCTGTAGGGAAACCACCAATAACTGAGTTGAAAATTGATGTAGCATTTCTTCTTCTCAAATCCATTGAGTGTACATTGTTGGCAGAAATTGAACGACCTGTTCTATCAATAGGACCGTACACTGTAATGTTAGAGAAAGTTCCGGTTGTGTAAGTGCCTGCTCCGGTATCGTTGTCATTAGGTCCATTGTCATTTTCAAACGCGTTTGATTGCGATTGATCTGCTGCAAATGGGTTGCGTACTGCAAGGCCGAACTGAATATTACCACTCCATCCGAAATCGCAATCAAAATCATCATCCCATGTTGAGAGGGCTATCAAATATCTACCATTCACTGAACCACCAAACCATTCGAAACTATCATCACCACCAAACGAAACCTGCATATATTCCATAACTGTTCCGTTACCAACTCCACCCATAGTTATACCATTAGTTTCGTTGTTGGGGGTAAGTTCAATACCGGCATATTCTACGCGCAGATACTTGTACACGCCAGAATTATCTGTGTCGTTGGCACGATCGGCTGCACCAAAATTCACAGCCGGAGAAATTCCTTCGATAGCAGGGTTAGGCTGATTCGTAAAGGCTTTTCCTAAGATAACCAAACCACCCCAGTCACCTCTGTCGCGTGCATTTACTGCCTGATTGGAAGTCATTACCACAGGAGCTTCGACTGTGCCATTGGCCAAGATTTTGCCACCGCGTTCTACAACAAGCGTACCTTTCGTAGCTTTTTCACCAAAAAGAACTGTGCCTGCAGGAATCGTGATCGTTACACCGTCTGGAACAAAGGTTTGTCCACGGATGAGGTATCTCTGAGCAGCATCAAGCGTCTGCGTTGTTAGATCACCGCTTAATATGATAGTAGCATCCAACACTGTAATTTCTAATGCAACGGGTGAAGAAACTAAATCCTGCTCATCAGTAGTTGTAAATACAGCGGTGATTGTAGAACCCACTACTGCGGTTGCAGGAACTACAATAGAAACGGTTTGAGTTAGCGGTGAAGCACCTGTTAAAGTAATGGGGCTAGCAGGCGTTGAAGTTGCTCCAGTAACTGTTAATGTTTTAACACCATTGGCAGCAGTAACAACCACTGAAACTTCTACACTTGAACCCTGAGCTGCTTCAGCAGTAGTAAGACTTAAGGTCAATGAAGGAGGTGCGCTGATCGTCTTATTTATCGCAGCAGTCTGGCTTGTTGATTGCCCTTCACTGTCACTTAACGTTAGAACTACCGTTCCTGCACCTGCGGTATTATCTGCAGTGTATTCAACTACAACTGAGCCTTCTGTAGCTCCAACTGTAGGTGCTGTCTTCACCGTAGCGGAACCTCCGGTTGCTGCTACCGTTGCAGCAGCAAACCCTCCGGGAGCTGTGAAGGCGAATGTAACATCTGCTTCTCCGCCAATCTGTACGAATGCAACACTGGCTGGTGCCGTTAATGTGGGTGGAAGAATAACAGGGTCATCGTCATCCTTGCAACTTTGCATTACTACCATAGCTGCTACAGCCACGAAGAAGGCCAAAAGTGAAAGCGTTTTTTTCATGAGTTAATTATTTTGTTAGAGATTATAATTTAGGCCCAAATTTAGACTGTACTTTCTGCCAGTTAATGACAAGGCAGTTATCAATTTGTTACCGGAAGGTTATGGATTTCATGGTTTCTTAACAAAAAAATAAGCGTCATCAGGATAGTGCTTCCCCCAAATATTTTTTTGTGTTTTGACTTAGCGACCAATCTTATAACCTAAGCTTAGGCTAAATTGTTGACCAATTGTATATGCCAGAATGGGAACATCACGGCCACCGTCGGTGTCAATTTTATTATCTACATCAGTATCCTGATAAAAGCGATACCTGGCATTCACCAGATTTTGGATATTCAGTTTAGTTTCAATTTTGCCAAACTGTTTAGAAATTTGTAAATCTATGGAGTGCCGTGGCAATTCATAAATGGACGGGAAGTTTACATCACCAACGGCAAAAATACGAGGTCCAAAGACATTATAGGCTGCTGAGACCGCAAGTTGATTTTCATCATCGGTATAATACAACCCTGTATTAATTAGATAAGGCGATTGCCCCTGCAACTGACGTACCTGTTTTTGTGCTGTAGCCTGCGATCCCAGATCAACTTCTGAAAAAATAAAGGATGCATTCATATTTACGGTTGTGTTTCGTAAAAAGCGCGACACCCCGAGGCTGGAAAGTGATTTTTTGAATTCCACCTCAACGCCATAAGAGTTTGCAAAATCTGCATTTCCATAGGTCGATTGTGGGGCTTCGGTGGTAAGGATTAAAATTGATTCGATCGGGTCATCGAATGCTTTGTAAAAGGCACCAACACTAATAGTTTCGCCCGGATTTGGATACATTTCCCAGCGCAAGTCAACGTTGTCAATGGTAGCTGTCAACAAATTAGGATTTCCCTGAATACCTTGTTCAAGTTCAAAATCGTAATATAAAAACGGTGCTAACTCGCGAAACTCTGGTCTGTTAACGGTGCGTGAATAGGCAAGACGAAATAATGAACGATCGGTTATATTATAAGCCGTGTTTAGGGAAGGCAAAACAGACAATATTGGATTATTGACTTCTATAGGGCCGTCAACACCAATTGTATTCAGTTTTTGAATGTTGTTTTCCAGACGAAGGCCAGCGGTGAGATCAAACTTCCCTGCAGGCAAGGTTCCCATAACATAGCCCGCTGTCAGAAAATTTGTACCTGTATAGGTATCAGAAGGGCGGGTACCTTCTTCAATTACAAACCCATCTTGTGTTCTAATGTTTTCTGGTGCAAACACATCACTTAAGGGCAAGCGTATTAAACGCTCCCCTTCTGCCGGATCAAAAAAACTTGGATACAGGTATGAAACATAGCGGGCATTAAAATCGCGGTTTTTTGATTCCGCGTAATAGCCCGCCTTAATTGAGGGTATGCGTTTGCTGTTTACATCCCCAAATTTCTTTTCGATGTTTACACCATACGAAAATCCTTTGTCCTGCAGATCAGAGTAAAAGCGACCAGTTTCAAATAAATTGGCACTGGGTGGCAATTGAATCTGAAAGGTTTCTTCGCCAGAGGAAATGAGGCGGAAGGTTCGGAATCTTCGGAAGTCAGGTTCGTTGCGATTAACAAAATTATAACCACCCACCCAATCAATAATAAGAGAGTTATCAGCCAGTTTGTGTGTTCCCTGCAATTGCCCAGTATAAATTAAACGACTCTGGTAGTGATAAGAATAATTGCGGAAAAGGCGATCCGTATTCAAAAATACATCCTGACCCTCTCGCAAAATAGTTTGGTCTTCGCCTGATAAATTAACAAGATTTTTAAACTCGAAGCGTGAGTTTCCTACGGTAGCCCTCCAGTTTGAAAGACCGCTTATCCGCACATCATTTTCAGAGTAGGTATCGTTGAAGTTAAAACGTTCCTCAATGCTTTGCGAGTCAAACAACCAGCGCTGAAATTTTACTTCCCGGTTTTGATAGGAGTTAGAGTAAGCCACATTGGTGATTGTGCCTACCTTAACGCGACCTATATTGAAGCCTTGTGAAAGTTCAAATCCAAAACCGAAATCTACTGGTGCGTTGGTTGTACTGAAATCAAAGTTATTTCTTAAAGAGCGACCAGCAGTTTGCCGTAGCTCCGATGTGCGAGATGATTCAGCCGTGGCAGCTGTAGAAGGAAAAGAAGCTGGTAAGGAGCGGAAGCCGTTGTCGAAACCCAGTCTATCCGTAGCACTACCCTGGCTCTTACTAAAATCGTTAAATGTTGTTCCGGCTCTCATGCCCAGGGAAGTGTTGAACTTAAAATAGTTTTCGTCATTGTATTGACGGGTCACCACCTGAACAATTCCCCCGGCAAAATCACCCGGAATATCTGCACTTCCAGACTTGTAAATTAAAATCTGGTCTATGGCTCCGCTAGGTATCAAATCAAAAGAAAAAGAACGTTTGTCAACTTCGGTGCTTGGGCCAATCACGTTGTTAATCATCACCTGATTGTACCGCTCACTCACACCGCGAATCATCACAAAGCGATTGTCTACAATACTGATACCGGGCACTCGTTGCATAACCTGAGCTGCATCGCGGTCAGGTACACGCGAAATCTGTTGTGCCGAAATTCCGCTCACTACAAGCTTGCTTTCTCTTATTGCAGCCACCAAGTTATAGTCTGTATTTATCTGTCTATTTCCGGTTACAACCACTTCTTCAAGTTCAGTGGCGTCTTCATTTAACTCTATCTCCACCGACACAATTTTGCCAGGCTCAACTTCTAAATCCGGGATAATATGTGTTTTATACGTAACGAAAGACACCGCTACAGTGTATGTTCCAGGCTTCAGATTGGCGATTGTGAAATTGCCATCAAGGTCAGTAGCAGCCCCTACAGTGGTTCCTTGAATTACCGCATTTGCACCAATAACAGCTTCTTTATTGCCGGCATCAATTACCTTCCCGGTAATGCTACCATATTGTGCCATAGTAAGAAAAGTGAGAGAGGTTAAAACAACCAAAAGGAAAATGCGCTTTGACATGAGGCTTAATTTGCCTGCAAAGTTACAGTGGCGATATTACCTCTTGAGCAAGGTTATATTACGTAATTGTTAAATAGGCTTGATAAGACCACCGTAAATCTCCTATCGAGACCATTTTCAAATCGCAATATTGCGATAAGTCAATTGAATGTGAGGCTGTTAGTTCATTAAGCGGAATAACATTGGGATAATTTTGGCTTAAATATGTTAAAATTTGGTTAACACGTAAACTATTAGTGAAGTAATAAGAATGTAAAGTATTCAGTTTCTCATTAATTGAGTTGGTTTATTGATCAGGCGCACCAACTTAACTATATGATTGGCTTTATTCTAACAGGTATTGCTACCTTGGTTTTTGAAATCTTATATTCTACCTTCTAAAGAAGTTGTATCCACCCATCTAAAAATCCACCAGAAAGATTACTTTGTAATCGGCACTTTCGTCAGCAGCACCTTGATGATATCGCTTGTACGCACATTATCAGCCTCGGCTTCATAGTTGAGAATAATCCGGTGATTCATCACATCCAATGCCACTTCTTTAATATCCTCTGGCAATACATAATCCCGCCCATCGAGGTAAGCCATGGCGCGCGAAGCCAGATTTAAATTGATGCTGGCACGTGGTGAGGCGCCATACTGAATGTATTGTGCCTCGTGATCAAGTTTATATTCTTTAGGATTGCGTGTAGCGCTGACCAACTCAATGATGTATTTCTCCAGTGATTCAGAAATTTTTACCCGGTTCACTTCATTGCGAATAGAAAAAATATCTTCCTTGGTGAGCACCGGACTTACCTCGTAACTAAACTGCATGTTGGATATTCTGCGCATGATTTCCAATTCATCTTCCTTTGTTGGATAGTTCACAAACACCTTCATCATAAATCGGTCGATCTGCGCTTCCGGCAAAGGATAGGTACCTTCATTTTCTACGGGATTTTGAGTAGCCATCACCAAAAAGGGTCTGTCCAACTGAAAGGATGTCTCGCCAATGGTAACCTGCTTCTCCTGCATGGCTTCCAGTAAGGCGGACTGAACTTTTGCAGGGGAACGGTTTATTTCATCTGCCAAAATAATGTTGGCAAAAATAGGCCCCTTCTTCACTTCAAATTTTCCGTCTTTCTGATTATAAATCATTGTGCCCACGAGGTCGGCCGGCAAGAGGTCAGGGGTGAACTGAATTCGGGCAAAATCAAGGTGCAATACGCGTGCAAGGGTGCTTATCGTCAGGGTTTTTGCCAATCCCGGTACTCCTTCCAATAAAATATGGCCATTGGTGAATAGCCCTATCAGCAGGCGGTTGACCATATATTCCTGACCTACTACCACCTTGGCCACTTCAGTGTATACCTGTTTGATCTTCTGAGTTTGCTCTTGCTGTAATTCTGTTGCCGTTTCGAACGCCATATCCTGTCTTTTACCTCAAATTTTAGCGCAATATTAAATAATTAGGTTCAAACCATCTTACATAGGGAGCTGGAGTGGTCACATACCTCTTTAAACGAGATCAAATTGAACAACCATCCCCCGGACCACCAATTGGATATCCCCAAACTTATTCTGCATGTGATATTCACCGTTCTCCGCTCATATTGTTGCGGTAAGGATAAAATTCTTTGATTTTAAATAGCCGTCAGTGCTCTGGAATAATCATCCAAAAAAATCTCAAAATGAAATGACTTCTGCTCCTCTCGGGTTTACCAAATAAGAATTGACAAGATTTTGTACCACTCTGTTTTCCTTACTGGTTTTAATATAATTTTTTGCCGTTTCGAAGTCGGTAATTGAGTCCTCTTTTTCAACAAATCCGAATCCCAGGTAGATTCCATTTTCTACCAGTACCAATGACTTTTCATTGTTCTTTCTTCCGCGACCCAGGATGGCAAGGGAATTTCCACTTTCAACAAACGAATCGACAGCCTGTTGGACGCGCTTGTTGTATTGCTTCACCGTCTCTACTGCCATGCAGGCTCCCTTGCACTCCCCTGTTTGATAACTAAAGCACAATCCTTTGGCTACCTGCAAACCGGAAAACTTTGGACACAGATCAAATTCCCTCACTTTCTCCCACATAAAATTCCATGCATCACCCTTGGAGCTGAAACTGATCAGCGGCCGTGTGCCCCGCGCCACCTGATTGACACTGAATCGTAAGTACCCAGACCTGTCTTCGTAGTCATAGATGCCCCACTCTTCTGTCTTAAATTTTTGTGCCAGGTTATACTTAGGCCATAGTCTCCGAATTTCCTGAGATTCAAAAATCAAAGCAATCAACTCACTGCCCGTCAACTCGTAGGTGATGTGGTGAATTTCATTTCTGATATTGGAGCGATTCCATTCACGGGCATCGCCTGTAAAATGCCCCGCAATTCGTTTCTTGATATTCACAGCTTTGCCCACATAAATAACATTGCCTCGCGCATCGAGAAAGTAATACACGCCCGTTTTGGCAGGAAGCTTATCAAAGTCTTCTTTTGGCAAATTAGGCGGAAGAATTGTTTCACCCGAGTTACGCTTCAATGCTTTGGCAATTACGCCTTCCGAATCCCGTTTCAACAAAAGATCAAAAACCTGAGCGGTGGCTTCTGCATCTCCACCAGCACGGTGACGATTAGTAATACTTATACCCAGGCTTTCAGACAATCGGCCAAGCCCATAGGAATTGAGACCAGGTATGATTTTTCTGCTTAGCCTTACCGTGCAAAGTTTTTTGGCATTCCAGTTTATACCCACTTCTTCAAATTCTTTCTTTAAAAAACTATAATCAAAATGCGCATTGTGTGCTACAAAGATTTTGTCCTTGAGTTGCTCATAAATTTCATTGGCTACTTCAGAAAATGATGGCGACTCCTTGACCATTTCGTAATTAATTCCCGTAAGGCCGGTAATAAAATAAGGAATGCTTCGGCCAGGGTTGATGAGCGTCTGGTAGTGATTTGTAATCTGAATACCATCATGATGATAGATGGCAATTTCCGTTACCCTGTGATGATTAGCGTAGCCTCCGGTAGTCTCAATATCAACAATCGCGTACATAGTGGATTAGCAAACTTAGAGTTTGACATTTGCAGTTAAAAGCAGAACTTCAATCAAATTTTCAAGATCATGAATGGAATCGTACGTTTCTTACTTTCAGGCCTTGCCGTGCTCCTAACAGCCTATTTGCTTCCGGGGGTCCATGTTGAACATTATGGATATGCCCTGCTGGTGGCTGCCGTTCTGTCTTTAGCCAATGTATTAGTAAAACCGATACTGATCGTTCTCACCATTCCTATCACAGTAATTACGTTGGGATTGTTCCTTTTGGTCATCAATGCTTTAATTATCTTGTTGGTAGACTATTTTGTGCCCCGCTTTGATGTAGATGGCTTTTGGTGGGCGATGGGTTTCAGTCTTATCCTTTCCATTTTCAACAGTATGTTTACCGAGCTGTCGGGAGGTGGAAAAGTGAACCGATAACACTGCTCAAATAATTCTTGTTTCAGGGGCGGTATTGATTTTGTATCTTTATTTTTATCCTAAATCACATCTTATGCGAATTCACAATATCACTCCGGCATTGCTTGTCCTCCTTTTTTTGTTTTCATGCGATAAGCCCAATAAAACAGATGATAAACTAGGCACCATTTATTTTGATGTAACGGGAACAGAAGAGGCAGTAAAATATTTTGAAGAGGGATTGTTGTTGCTACATAGTTTTGAATTTGATGATGCCGCCATTGCATTTCTGAATGCGCAGGAGAAAGATTCAACCATGGCTATGGCTTACTGGGGGGAGGCAATGACTTATAACCACCCGTTGTGGGCAGAACAAGATTACGAAGCTGGTGTAGCGGCACTTAATAAACTCAGTCCCTCTGTAGAAGAAAGAGTGGAGCGATGTGTAACGCCCATCGAAAAAGATTTCATGCAAGCCGTGAATATGCTTTACAGTGAGGGGACCAAATACGAACGTGATGTAAAATACAGAGATTTTATGGCTGAGATGCATGAGCGTTATCCCAAGAGCCAGGAAGCAGCAGCTTTTTATGCTCTTTCTTTGCTTGGATCCGTGCCCGTAGGTAGAGACGAAGAAGTATATGAAAAGGGAGCCATCATTGCCAAAGGTATTTTAGATGAAAACCCTAATCACCCGGGAGCGCTTCATTATTTAATTCACTCTTATGATGATCCAAACCATGCACGCAATGCTGTAGAGGCGGCTAATCGATATATGGAAGTTGCGTCTGCTGCAGGCCATGCATTACACATGCCATCTCACATTTATGTGGCTACCGGCATGTGGGATGAAGTGGTTCGCTCTAATGAATTATCCTATCAGGCAAGTATAGACCGGATGGATAAGAAAAAACTAAATAACGATGCTCGAGGTTATCATGCCTTCCATTGGTTGCTTTATGGCTATCTGCAACAAGGCAGAATCGAAGACGCTAAAAAAATTGCAAAGGAAATGGCACAATACACCGGAGAGCTGCCATCGGGCCGCGCCCGGGTACACATGAGTTTGATCAAAGGCACTTACCTGGTTGAAGCTGAGGACTGGGATGGAGAAATAGCTGATATTGACATCGATCAGTCGGGTTTGAATATTAGCGTCATTGGAATCAACCAATTTTTGGACGGAATGAAATTGCTAAAACAAGGAGATAAAGCTGGGCTTGAGGAAAAAATCAATTTCCTGGAAAAGGAAAGAACTAAAGTATCGATTCAACTAGAAAATAAAGGCATTGCCATGTGTAGTGGTGTGGGTTGGGAATCTCAAAAAGCAAACCAACTGGATGTAGATCAGGCTTATGTAATGGAAATGGAATTGAGGAGTGCGTTGGCAGATGCAAACGGTAACAAGGAGGAAGCAGAATCATGGTTGAAAAAGGCTGTGGATCTTGAAAAAAGTATCAGCTATTCATACGGACCTCCGGCTATCGTAAAACCTTCGTTTGAAATGTATGGAGAATGGTTATTGAATAACGGTCGTGCTGAAGAAGCCATGCAACAGTTTGATTATAGCCTGAGTCGTGCACCGAAAAGAGTACTGAGCCTAAAGGGAAAACTGAACGCGGCTCAAGTGATGGGTGACACAAAAATGGAAAATGACTTAACAACCGAGCTGGATAACATACTTCATTTGGCTGACGCCAAGCCTGCGATTTCTAAACTTTAATTTCCCTTACCGCACTTGTCGATAGATTCAGTCAGGCTTAATTTTAGTGAAGACTCACTTCAGGTTCTGAATCTTTGTCTTGCTATTATCATGTTTGGTGTGGCGCTGAACATCAGGTGGGCTGACTTTAAGAAAATATTCCTTTCTCCTAAAGCGGCAACAGTAGGGTTATTATCCCAATTTATTTTGTTGCCCGCTGTTACATTTCTGTTGGTGCGGTTTATTCAGCCTGAGCCCAGCATTGCATTGGGTATGATGCTCGTTGCAGCATGTCCTGGTGGTAATATTTCAAATTTTATGACCCACCTTGCCAAAGGCAATACAGCATTATCGGTAAGCCTGACTTCATTAGGAACCATGCTCGCCATTTTCACTACTCCTCTCAATCTGCAATTGTGGGCCAGCCTTTATGCTCCTACGGCAAACATTCTGCATGAAATCAGTCTGAATCCCTGGGATGTATTCAAAACCATTGTAATTCTGATTGGGGTTCCTTTGATATTGGGAATGTATGTTGGTCACCGGTATCCGGTTTTTTCATCCAAATTATCCAGACGGGTAAAACCAATTTCTATTTTCATATTTGCTTCATTTGTTGTGATAGCGTTTTTCAATAATCTGGATGCTTTTCTTGAATACATACATCTGGTTATTCTGGTTGTGTTCATTCATAATCTGACAGCTTTGGCATTAGGGTATTATACCGGAAAACTTTTTAGACTGGATGAGGATTCGCGCAAAACACTGGCTATTGAAACAGGAATACAAAATTCCGGACTTGGGCTTATACTTATTTTCAGTTTCTTCAGCGGACTTGGGGGAATGGCTATTGTGGCTGCCTGGTGGGGAATCTGGCATATATTATCAGGTCTTGCACTTTCTACTTACTGGGCCAGAACCCCTACGGTGTCGCAAACTGCGTAATCCTCACCTCTTGTAACTTTTTTTGTAATCCCACTCCATACATTGATTAACTTTCGGCCCAATTTTTAACATAAACTATGATACGTTCACATTACAATTATTTAGCACTCCTGTTTGTTGCCCTGACATTTGCCTGTACGGAGAAAAAAGAAACACTTTCTGAAACCTTTCAGCGCATCAACAACGAAGTTCTTCAGAACTCGAAGGCATACGCCACACTCAAAGAATCAACCGCTACTATTGGTCACCGGCTTACAGGATCGGAAAATGGTTTTAAAGCAGAGGAATATACCTACAACAAATTCAAAGAGTATGGCGTTGACGATGTGCAGTACCTTGAATTTGAAGTAAAGGCCTGGTCGAGAGGTGAAATTGATGTACAGATTGACAATGAACCCGTACCTGCAGTTACTTTAGGCCACTCACCGTTGGAGGCAGATCTCACCGGGTCTCTGGTAGACATGGGTAATGGACTGGATGCAGACTACATATCCAAACCCGATGCAGTAAAAGGAAAAATTGCTGTGGTTTATATCGGAATTTTAGAAGGCAGCCCTGAAGGTTTGAACAACCTACACCGAAGCGAAAAGACAGCGTTGGCGATTAAGAATGGCGCCACTGGCATTATAATCATCAATCAGGTTGATAACGGTGTGTTGCTGACAGGTACCGCCTCCGTGAACGGTGAGTTGATTCCCATTCCTGCTGTGTGCATCGGCAAAGAAAACGGAATGGCGTTGAAGGAAAAACTTAAGTCCAGGGAAGTAAAGGCTAACATCAAAATGACCAACAAAAGCGACCTGATCAAGGCACGCGATGTGGTGGCTACCATCAAAGGATCAGAAATTCCTGAAGAACGTATCATTATCGGTGGACATCTCGATTCATGGGATCTGGCCACCGGTGCAATCGACAATGGCATTGGCTCTTTTTCAGTGTTGGATATTGCCAGGGGATTCAAAGCGAACAACTTACAGCCAAAACGTACGGTACAGTTCGTGATGTTTATGGGTGAAGAGCAAGGTCTACTTGGCTCACGTTATATGGTCGAGCAGGAAATAAAAACCGGCACCATAGAAAATGTAAAGTATATGATGAACCTTGACATGAGCGGAAATCCTATAGGAATCAATGCGGGTGGCAAATTGGATGATCCTGATTTTTTCACCAATCTCGGAGCGGAAATTCAAAGTATTGATACCCTCTTCCAAAATCAATTTACTAATCGCTCAGGTCTGCACAGCGACCATCAGCCTTTCATGCTGGAAGGAGTTCCTATCGTAGGCGTGATCAGCAATCTTGATCGTTCAATTTATGGTTGCTACCACTCAGATTGTGACGATTTTCATTTGGTGAATGAAACCCATCTGATCAACACTGCCCGATTTGGAACTATGATTCTCTACGGCCTGGCCAATGCTGATAAGTTGCCGGCTCAGAAAATGGATAGTGAGACAACCAAACAGTTTATGATTGATAACAATCTGAAAGAACCTCTGAAAATAGGGGGTGACTGGAAATGGGGAGATGACTGATCGAATACGATGAATAGTATCTACGAGTTAGAACAATAATGTTTACAGCTCGATTTCAATCCCATTTTTCTCAATTTCTCTAATAAAAGGATTGTCATCGGCTGTTTCGCCTTCCTGAAAGGTATGCAACTCCATGCGCGGGTAATTGCGTAAGAATTTCACAAGTACCTCATAATCCAATGGTCTGGCACCAGTAAACTTTCTATCCCACAAAGCTACATCAATGTCGGACAATGAATGAGTTGACCCTTTCGCTACTGATCCAAACAATATCGCACGGCTAGGATTGAAGCCTCCCGCTCTGAGGTCATTGACCAATTGGGTTATCCTTTCTTTTGCAATTCGGATTGTAACCATAATCTTAGGTCGTCTACTTTTTGCAATTTTTCTTGTGTGTAGGTCCGGGTCGTGGCTTTATAAAATTTGTCCTTGTAGTCCTGATAACGTCCATCAAGATTCCATGAATTGATTAAACGAAGAAAATCGACTTGTTCTGATGATAAAGTCATGTCTGTTTGACTGTATAGGTATTCAAGATCGTGAATACGTGGTACTTCATTTTCCATATTGTCCCTTGTCCATATTGCTTTAAGCAATTTTTCAATAACAAGGTGACAAAAAAATAATGTGTGAATGTATTGACCTGCATGGAAGAGCGCTTGGGCACTTATCCAATCACGATCTGCCATTTTATTCCAATGTGCTATAATCTCCTTTTTACCCACACCACAAAGGTAAGAAATCGACTCATATGGACTAAATGGAAAGCATTAGAACAGTTTTAGTATTTTAATCAAGGTTCTGCAACCACGCGTTTGTTTAGCCAATGCATTCTTATAAACTCACCTATCTCATTCTTCATCTTGATAATAAACGGTTTATGGATGTACTCACAACGTTCAAAAAAGGAATAAGAAATAGATTTATCCTCATACAGTTAGAATAGTTAGAGCTGTTTTAACTAAGGCTTATACTACATTTTCGTTGGTTCCTTTTTGATCATCACCATTTCTATGCCTTTCTCTTTGACCATCTCATTAATACTATTGACATTGGAGTCAATTAAGGAGTTCAGTTTGGTTAGTTCTGCATCAATCTTGTTTGTCAAATCCATTCTAACTTCCTCTGCCTGTTTAGTTGGCGGGAAATCCCCCTGCCCCTGCTCGTAAATAAGGAACGCAAGCCTGTTGTTCAACTTTATGCCATAGTTGAGCGGATCTTGCCTTGCCTGATTTTTGGTTTGGTGAATATTGTTTTCAATGACATCGATGTTGTCTTCAAATTTTTTAATTGCGTCCAGCAAATCTTTGTTTTCCGGCTTAACATCCACTTTCGACTTTACATACCCCAGGTCTGATTTGATTTTCTGGATATCTAAAATTCCCTGGTGGGCATCGCTTACCTTGTCGCGCACTTTCGATAAAAAGTCAAATTGCTGCTTGTACTCGTTATCGGTGGTTTTTAGTCTGGGATCCTTCAATATTTCAAACTCTTGCTCTGTCACCTGGCCGTGGGCCGTAAGCCGGACTTTGTATTTACCTGGCACTGCTTTGGGCCCTAAATTAGGAGATGAGTAAAACACCAATCCTGGAAAAGTCTTATATCCCGGATATCGCATATTCCACACAAACCGGTTCCCTCCTTTATTCACCTTAAATTGGGAATTCCCATCTATTGCCTTATTGGAGAAGGTTTGTATCAAATTCCCATCCATTTCTGTAATTTCGATTTTCACTTCATCACCTTCAGCCAGGGATGCCAGATAGAAATGCATCATTACCCCACCCGGATGATTTTCTCCTTCCAACCTTCGGTCGATGCCCCAGAAACTTGGGCCGCCAGCCATCCGATAACTTGGCATCGGTTTGAACAAGTGAGATTTCTTTGCTTCAATTTCTTTCGATACCTGATGCAATGGTGTGAGGTCATCAATAAGCCAGAATCCCCTCCCATGAGTCGCTGCTATCAGGTTATCATTTTTTAATGCAAGCTCATGAATAGGAACCGGCGGCAAGTTCAATTGAAACTTCGACCAGTTGGCACCATCATCAAACGAAATCCACATTCCCTTCTCTGTACCGGCATACAATAATCCCTGACGTTTTGGATCCGCACGAACAACACGAACATATTCTTCGGCAGGAATACCCTTGGTAATCACCGACCAGGATTTACCGTAGTCATTGGTTTTATAGATGTATGGTGTGTTGTCTCCAAATTTGTAAGATGTACCCACTACATAGGCGCCTCCTTTTACAAATGGATTCACATCAATGCTATTCATCATGTTATTTTTTGGCGCCATGGATGGCGTAACATTGTTCCAGCTCTTACCTCCATCCAGTGTTAGGTGAATTAATCCATCGTCAGAGCCTGTCCAGATTTCATCTTTGGTATAGGGCGACTCCGTGATCGCAAAAATATTGGCATAGTATTCAGCTCCTGTATTATCCTGTGTGATAGGCCCACCGGATGACTTAATGGTTTCAGGATCATTTCTGGTCAGGTCTGGACTGATGGTCTCCCAGCTAAAGCCTCCATTGGTGGTAACATGAAGATGATTGGAACCAGCATACAATTTCTTCGGATCATGCGGGCTGAATCCGATAGGATAATTCCAATTGAAACGATATTTCATCACTTCAGCTCCTGAACCTGCAGGTAAATCAGGCCAAACGTTGGTTGACCTTTCCTGACCTGTTTCAAGATCCTGCATCGTCATATACCCTTTGTAGTCACTGCCATAAATTAAATTGTTATTCAGGGGATCCGGTGCAAGATGGGCGCTTTCACCAATAGCAAGCGCCACCCAGTCGCTTTGAGTTATAGAACCACCTGTGCCTCGGTGATTGATGCGAACGCTGGAATTATCTTGTTGAGCGCCATAAATCCGATAGGGGAAATGGTTGTCAGTAGTTACTCTGTAAAACTGCGCAGTTGGCTGATTGTGGTAGGTAGTCCAATTCTCTCCTCCGTCATTGGATACCTGTGCGCCTCCATCATCAGCGATGACCATGCGTTGATTGTTATAGGGGTCAATCCATAGGTCATGATGATCACCATGAGGAGCATTTTTCAGTTCAAAAGTTCTCCCCCCGTCATTTGATACACCATAGCTCACATTCATCACCCATACCTTGTCTTCATTCTGTGTGTCTGCATATATTCGCGTATAGTACCAGGCCCGTTGACGCAAGGCCCTGTCCTGATTTACTTTTGTCCAAGTCTCACCGGCATTGTCCGAGCGGAAAACTCCTCCGTCCACATTTTCGATTATGGCCCAAACCCTGTTGGAGTTCAATGGCGAGACGGTTACCCCAATAATTCCATTTGTTCCCTTCGGCATCCCCGGGTTATCCGTGAGTTCGTCCCAGGTATCACCTCCATCGATACTCTTCCACAATTTGGAATCCGGACCGCCGCTGTCCATTCGATAACCATTGCGTTTTATATTCCAGGTACTGGCATAAAGTACGCGGGCATTACCCGGATCAAAGGTTAAATCAACAGCGCCGGCTTTATCGCCAACATAGAGTACCCGTTCCCAGTTTACCCCTCCATCCTTGCTTCGGTACACGCCACGCATTTCATTAGGTTTCCATAGATTCCCCATAGCGGCAACATATACGAGATCGGGATTTTTTGGATGAATTCGTATGCGTCCGATATGTTTTGAATCGCGCAACCCAATATGTTTCCAGGTTTTGCCCGCATCCATTGATTTCCATACACCCCATCCGGATGAAACATTGCTGCGAACACCCTGCTCACCCTCACCGACATAAATTACATTCGGGTCGCTTTCGGAAACAGCCACCGCCCCAATAGTGCCTCCAAAATAATCATCGGTAATGTTGAACCATGTTTGTCCGGCATCTACGCTCTTCCACACGCCACCACCTACACCTCCAAAGTAATAGGTATTCGGATCGCCAACGACACCGGTAGCCGTTACCGATCTTCCACCACGGAATGGTCCAAGCTCCCGCCAGACCATGCCCGCATATACTTCCTGATTATAAACAACGTCCGAAGTAGATGTAGAAGTCGAGGCCCCTTGCTTTTTACGTTGTGAAAATCCTTCTGATAGAAAGCAAAGCAGAATAAGTGTAAGAATTGCCTTAGTTTTCATATTGTATATTTTTCATATGACTAAAATCATTTAGTTCTGATTCACCACGATGGCAGGAATATTTCGCGTCCGGAACATTTCGTTATAGGCCGCCACCTCTTTATCCATAATGGATTTCAAATCTTGCTTGTATTGAGTCCATTGCGCATCAATATCCCTTCTGCGATCTATTGCACCCTTGGTCAGTGCCGGCTCATGTTCGTCAGCGGCATTTAACAACTGAAAGAACTCTGCATTGAGTTTGCTGGGCCAGTTAATGACATCTTGCCCGTTCTTTTGCCGGGTTTCTATTACGTTGGATTCCCAATCCGCCATCTTCTTTATTAAGGATTTTCCTGCATCAATCACATCCTTCTTGTCAGTCTGATCCTTCAGCATCTCATTATACGTTTCGATTTGCTTTTTCATTTTCCTCATCGAAATAATGGAGGTGTGAATTTCCTCAATGGTGGATTCAACTTCGGAAAGAAATTGCTGTTGGGTCGCCCATTCGGCGGAAGTCGCTTTCACCCTGGGGTCCTGAACCACTTCCATATCGGTCTCAGAGGTTTCTCCTTTATAGGTCATCCTTGCTTTGTATTTTCCAGGCGCAACCTGATGGCCACGATAACTTCCATATACGTAAGCATTAGGCACGTCTTTTATGTTGTCATGTCGAAAATCCCAGGCAAATCGATTGATCCCGGCTTCAGCAGGAATTACCTGGGGAGCCGGAGGACCTCCCGGATAGGGTTTGAATTTTTCGTCTTTTTTGCTGGTGTACTTTCTGATGATTTTGCCGGCTGCATCCATTACCTCCAGCGTTATTATGTTAGCAGTGTCTGCTTTATCTTTGAGGTAATAATCCAGGATCACCCCATTCAAAGGATTTTGTCCAATTCCTGGTGGAATAGGCATCCACGGTGGCGAAAAGCTGGTAAACCGGTAAGTAGGCTTAGGGTTAAACAACTTAATAGAAGCATTCCCAAACGCTCCTTTGGTTTGTTGAATTGCCCCCAGGTCATCTAAAATCCAGAATGCGCGACCGGCGGTTGAAGCCACCAGGTCATTGCCCTGGATAATTAAATCGGTCACAGGCACCACGGGCAAATTCAACTGTAGCCTGTTCCATGAGGTCCCTCCGTTAAATGAAACATAAAATCCATGCTCCGCTCCGGCATACAAAAGATCCTTTACTTTCTTGTCTTCCCGGATAACTTTGATAAAATCATTAGCATCTACACCATTACCTATTCTGGTCCACGACTTGCCATAATCGGTAGTCTTGTAAGTCATGTTGCTATAGTCATTAAACTTATAACGCGAAGCTGAGATATAGGCAGTTCCTTTGTCAAACGGAGAAACTTCAATGGAGCTGATCAGACTTTCAGGCAATCCGGGAGGTGTAATATTTTGCCAGGATTTCCCTCCATCTTTGGTGATGTGTACCAATCCACAATCACTTCCGGTATAAATCACCCCGCTTTCATGCGGTGACTCAATCAGGTAATAAATCGTGTTGTAGTTTTCGCCACCAGCACCCTCATTGGTAAATGGTCCTCCCCCTTCGCCTTGTTTAGTCGAATCATTTCTGGTGAGATCCGGACTAATAACCTCCCAATTTTGTCCCCAATCCGTTGACTTAAAGACAACATTCCCTGTATGATATACGGTGTTCGAGTTGTGCGGAGATGAAACAATAGGCGCATTCCAATTGTAGCGGTACTTCATGTCTTTTGCCTCGTAGGCAAGGTAGCTGGCTGGATATTGCCGCACGTCTTTTCGTTCATTGGTATTTACATCCATCACATTGATCTGCCCCTGATAACATCCACCGATTAACAATTCCGGGTTGACCGGGTTGAATGCGATGTAAGCGCTTTCGCAACCGGGCCCTGCAAACCAATCGCTGGTGGTGATTCCCATCGTGTTTGTACGGCTTGAAATGACGACCGATGTATTGTCTTGCTGCCCTCCATATACTTTAAATGGAAAAACCTGATCAGCATTCACCCGGTAAAATTGAGCTGTGGGTTGATTTCCCAGTGTGCTCCAGGTCACCCCGCGGTTGAATGTAATTTCTGCTCCGCCATCATCTCCCAGTATCAGGTTATTATTATTCTTTGGATTGATCCATAGGTCATGCGTATCCCCATGGCCCACAGGTACTTGTTGAAAATTCTTTCCTCCATCAATGGAGCGCATCATGGGCGCATTGAGCACGTATACGATATCTTCATTTATCGGATCGGCAAACACTTCCATGTAATACCAGGACCGGGAACTGATATCCTGATTGTTGCTTAACAAAGCCCACTTCTTCCCGCCATCATCGGAGCGATAAAGTCCTGATTTGGATTTTTCAGTTTCAACAATTGCATATACCCTGTTGGAATTGGCTCTTGAAACAGAAATGCCCATTTTACCCAATTCCTTTGGAAGACCTTCGATTATTTTAGCCCATGTTTCCCCTCCATCCGTAGATTTCCATAGAGTCGATCCGGGTCCTCCACTTTCTACTTTCCATGGATAACGCCTGTGCTGCCAGGTGGCTGCATATAAAATACGTGGGTTGTTCATGTCCATACTCAGACTGGATGCCCCTGAATTCTCATCCACAAACAAGGTTTTCCTCCAGGTTGCTCCTCCATCCGTAGACTTAAAAATCCCTCTATCGGCATTCGGACCATGAACGGTTCCCTGAGCAGCAACATAAACGATATCCGGATTATTCGGATGAACGATAACATCAGAAATATGCCTGGAATTTTCCAGTCCTACGTATTTCCATGTAGCTCCGGCATCCGTTGATTTGTAAACGCCGTCACCATAAGAAGTCATTACACCACGAACAGCATGCTCCCCCATGCCAACATAAATGACATTGGGGTCAGACTCTGACACAGCAATATCTCCGACCGAGCTGGTCTTAAAAAAACCATCGGATATATTTACCCAACTACTGCCGGCATTATCCGTTTTCCAGACTCCACCTCCGGTATAGCCCACATAGTAGAGCATGTCATTGTTGACCACGCCGGATATGGCATTGGAGCGGCCACCGCGAAACGGGCCAATATTTCTCCACTTGATTCCTTTATATAATTCAGCCTTGAATGCCGATGACGCAGTTTGTGGTGCAGGGGTTTTTGATTTTCTTTGTGCCAAAAGTGTGACCGCCAGCATAAGTCCGATGACAGTCAGCAGGTAAATTCTTCTCATAGTAATTAGGTTTTGAACCCGCTTAAGTACTAAAAGAAGTATTGCTTTCCTAGGGGAATTATTTGATCGGCTTACGTCAAACGAATTTGGCCAAAGCGCAACAGCCTACCGGTTATTCAGTTGTTGAAGTGCTGTAAAAAAATTTCGCCTGATCCTGTCCGATTCCTTATGCGTATTGAATTTCACCACCCACCTTCCGTTTACCATAGTGCCCAACAGGGCATGAGCATCAGCAGAGTATACAATAGAGGATAGTATGTTCTCAAGCTTTGTGGTTGAGAGCAAGGGGAATTGAGCATTGAATACAACGGCATCAAAGCCACGGCCGATTTCAAAATTTTCAGAGGAATCTATGCCCATCGCCTTGCGCCCCGATTGAATTTCTTCATTGATCATTTGATGGGCTGCATCGCCTTCAAAGGTGTTCCTTTCGTTTGTTATCAATCGTTGCCTGTAGTCAATCATTCTAAATTCCTCCAACGGATTAAGACCAATATGGCTGTCGGTGCCGATTGACCACCTGCCTCCCATTTTTATGTACTCTTTCATACGAAAAATGCCATCACCCAGATTTCCTTCTGTGGATGGGCACAAAACAACGCGAGCTCCTGATTTGGCCAGGCCGGTCAATTCCTGATCATCCAAATGTGTGGAGTGAACAAGGTGAAATCTTTCATTGACCGGTAAATTCTCCAACACCCATTGCATAGGTCGTTTGCCGCTAAATGCAAAACAATCACTCACCTCTTTCCTCTGCTCTGCTACGTGCATGTGAAAGGGAAGGACCTGAGGTCCTTGAGAAAGAATTTCCTTAATATCATTGAAGTCGGCCGCGCGCAACGAATGCACACTAAAGCCTATTGAAGCATGTTGATAATTTTTAATTACCTTCTTTGATTCTTCCAATAATCGAAAATAGGTTTCAACTGTTTTGGAAATAAACCTTCGCTGCCGAGGTTGAGGGTCTTGTCCAAATGTGCCCTTTTGATAGAAAACCGGAATCAGCGTTATTCTAATGCCGGCTGTTTTTGCCGCTGACACCATTCTTTCACCCATTTCTGCCAGCTGGCTATAAGGCTTTCCTTCTTTGTCGTGATGGAGGTAGTGAAATTCCGCTACATGCGTATATCCATGGCGAAGCATTTCGGCATACAACATGGCAGCAATTGCCTCTGCCTGATCGGGATCCACTGATAAGGCACATTGGTACATGGCTTCGCGCCAGGTCCAAAAATCATCATGCGTGCCAGAAGGATGATTCTCGGCAAGACCCGCCATTGCATACTGAAAAGCATGTGAGTGTGCGTTTTGAAATCCGGGAAGCGCATATCCATCGACTGCATCAACAGCAAAAGTTTCAGAAGGCGGATCACTGGATAAATAAGAAATATTGCCATGCTCATCTATGCCAACGTAGGCAGGGCTCATCCATGATTGGCGCTGAAGAAGTGCTTTGAATTTGAAGTATTTTAGTTCTTTGCCCACAATGGATTGAGTATTCTTGGTATATGGCGATAAAGCATTTAGTGAACTCTTTTCTGGCATGTTTTACGGATTTCATTCAAAACTGAATGCATATTATGAATCACATCATCATTTTTAAATCTTATTATCTCGATTCCTAACTCTTCAAGGTATTTCGTTCTTTGTTCATCATACTCCTTTTGCTCTTTCTTATTATGAATTTCCCCATCCACCTCTACTCCCAATCTTGATTCATGGCAATAAAAGTCCAGAATAAATCCCTCCATGTGTTGTTGTCTCCGAAACTTAAATCCTCCTAGTTTCCTGTTCCTAAGGTTTGCCCAAAGTAGATTTTCTGCTTCGGTGGAATTTTTCCTCATTTCTCTGGAATGAAATAATATAGTGTCAGGAATTTTGTTTTGGCTCCATGTATTAGGTTTCTCACCCCGTCCTTCGGACACCCCTCTCCCTCGGGAGAGGGGAGGGGGTGAGGGACTCAACACTTCCGCCAATCCTTCAAATGTTGTCTTCAATATTATTCTTATTCCTGAAACTCTTTCCTCATCATAATTTGTCTCTGCATCATCCATGTACATCACCTTACTCATTTCCAATTGCAATGCGTGTTGTTCATCGATGGGTTTGCCAAAGTGGCGAGTAATATATCCTCCTTTAAAGGGATGATTATGTGAAAGCTGATACATACCCGACTCTAATCCTTTCAAGGCTACCTCAATTAAGCCTGGAGAAGCGGATGTCCCATCAGCATCCCCGAGAATCAAATCGGGAAATTTTTCTTTGTTGATTGTAGGCACAAACTGCCGGATGGAGTGACAATCCCACAGCACTACCTTTCCGAATTCCAGCTTCAGGTCATCCAGCAATTCTTGTATTTTTTTGTGATAAGGGTAATAATATAATTCCAGCCTGAGAGCGACATCATTATTTGCAGTCTCCTTCCTTTTGTCTTTATAAATGGGATTGCCAAAAAAATCAGTTGTCGGACACAATGCTGTAATTATTCTCCCGTCAGTATACAATGGTTTGCTTTGAGGATCACGATTCAAATCAATAACCCACCGACTGTATACCGCACTGATCATTGTAATACCCATTGACGAAGCAAAGTCGTAAAGTTGATCTACATGCCAGTCCGTATCATCAGGGCTCGCTATCATGCCCTCGTCATATTGATCTTTTAATTCATCAGGAAAAGCCACCCCACAATGAGGCACGCTCAGCAGGATAGGAACGCGTTGCTCAACTGGAAAAGTAATTTTATAAGGTTCCACTTTTTGACTCAATCAGTTTTTACGCTTTTTCTTCTTTCTAGGCTTTTGGGTTTCACCTGATTCCGATTGAAGTGAATCATTTACTTGCATTATATTTAACAAGTTGGCTTTTTCCAATTCTGCTTTATTCAATTCTGTTTGTTTTTGCGCCAGCTCCCAACTATAGTAGTCGGCCGCCTCCATGGTTAGTTTGCTCTTCAACTTCATGATACGCTCAAAGGACCGGTCTATTCTCGCTACAGGTATCGTTCCATTGTCAACAAATTTCCTGATAATTTCATGAACCCGATTGACCGTTCTGTCCTCACTGCCCTGAATGTTATTTGAAAAAGTGAGAATATCTACTCCTGCATTCACAGCAAGCTTAATGGCTTCCTCCAGTCCGTAATACTTCTCAATAGCATGCATTTGCATATCATCCGAAAACACCACTCCGTCATATTGCAACGTTTGCCTCAGCAAACTATCAATGATTAGATTTGATAATGTTCCCGGCAGTCCTCTGCCATCTAATTTTTTGTTTACAATATGTGCTGTCATAATCGCATCAACATGGCCGGATTGAATCATCTTTTTATACGGAATCAGCTCCGAGTTCTGCCAGGTGCTGGTTACATCGGCTATCCCCAGGTGCGTATCATCTTTAGAGCTTCCGTGGCCGGGAAAATGTTTTAGCACTGTAATTACGCCTACCTTACGATGGGTTTTCACAAATTCGCTTGCAAAAAGGGAAACGGTGTCCGGGTTGGCATCAAACGATCGCCCAACTCTTACAATCACCGGGTTATTGGGGTTGATGGCCAGATCAACCACCGGTGCAAAATTGACATTAATCCCCAATCCGGCCAGCGTGGCGCCTGTTGATTGACCATAATAGCGAACCGAGTCGAGTGACTTGCGCATTGAAGCGGCCGTAATAGATTTAGGAAAACCATATTTTTCCTTCAGGCGATTAACTCTTCCTCCTTCCTGATCAATAGAAATAAAAAGGGGGATAGGCGCTGCCGACTGAAATGCCCATGCCATTTGTTTCAACGATTCATATGGATTTATATTTGAAATATTTTTTTCAAAAAAAATAATTGAGCCCGCCTTACCGTCTCTTATCTCTTGCAGTACAGTGGGATCAACGCGTGTTCCCGGCACCCCGATGAGAATCATCTGGCCAATTTTTATATCCAGGCTATCGCCCTGTTGGGCCATTAATGAATAACAGCTAAAAGCCGCACATAACAACAGTAGCCAATAACCCTTAATACTTCGCATGCAGTTCTTTTAATACCCCCTCCATTTGATCGCGTACTTCGCGACCAGGCCTTGTGTAATTGCTATTCATAAAACTAAATATCAACAACTTTTTCTTTTTAGTAACCAAAAAACCACTCAGACAATGATTGTTGCTCAACGTGCCGGTTTTACCAAATACATAAGGCGGGTCTCCACGATAGGAATCTTTTATTGTCCCTGCCTTACCACCGATGGCTAATAATTCAAATAATCTTTCCTGAGGTACAATCGTAATTATTTTCTCCCACAATCGAACGATTGATCGAGGTGTAAAAAGATTGTACCGCGATAAGCCCGATCCATCTACCCATTGCGGATCATCCGGCAAGTCAAAAAGAAAATTTTCCTTCACGTAGTCAATGGCAATCTCCGTCTTCAAAGTGTCACTCAACAATCCAGCACAAACCAGCAACAATTGTTCCGCAATGAAGTTGTCACTTTCCTGCATCATCACTTTGTATAAACTATCTGATGGCACACTATAAAAATAATGGGTGGACGTGGGTATCGGATAGTGGAAGAGCTTAACTTCCTTCTTTAATGTATCAGCTAATAAACTCACGATCAGCTCTCCATCAACACGAAAGGGAATCTGTCTCGTAAAAAAGGTATTACCATCCCCCGGATAAAAAGTCAACTTATTGTCACCAACACTCCGCTCAATTGTTCTTTCAGGCCTTGGTGCAGATGATAAAAAAATTTGGTCTTGAAAATATGGTGGAAAAGATTTCAATTCTCCATTGATGGAGTCCGTAACGGTCATAAGGTTTCCATACAATGGCAACGGAGATCGTTCTGGTGAGTAGCTGTATTGATAATCATCCCAGGCCCAACCTGGCCCAAATTGCGCTGAATGAAAATTGGAATTTGAAAAAAATAGGGTGCCAATATGGCTTTTTAAGAAATCATAGGTTCGGCTGTTGTCGAACACTTCGCTATATAAAAAAGAAGGGTCTCCTGTTCCCCAAAAAATCAAAGAGTCTCCTTTATTGATATATCGTAATGCGGGAATCGAGTCTCCAATAATCTGAAGGCTACTCATTAATGTTAAAATCTTGGTATTGGAAGCAGGGGTGAAGTATCTGTCGGAGTTAAACTCCAGCAGCGTTTTTCGCGACTGCGGATCGTAAACCATTAACCCAACGTGATCCTGAAATTTTGCTTCCGTGTCTGTCAAAATCTTTTTGATCTTGATTCGGGGGGTACAAGACACCATCAAAAAACATGCGATATAGAGAAAAACCCGCATAATCTATTCCCAGGCGCTGAAATATCGTTCCTTGAGAATTTTGGTATGATGGGTTTCATGACCGGCAATAATAAAGCCCAATGAGACCACACTGATCTCTACCTGATTGGCGCTTCCTCTTCGCGTCAACATTTCAGGACTAAACCCGGAAAACAAATCTATGGTGGATGCCCTCAGGTGAGAAATTTCATTGATGATGCTTTTGAGATCACGTCCCCTTGCATTTGTCTGTGGTGTGTAAAGGTTCTCATCAAATCCCGACAACGGTGTTTTATCATTTCGCGCAAAGCGCAGTGCGCGATAGGTAAAAATTCTTTCTGAATCGATCAGGTGACAAAGTAACTCCCGTACAGTCCACTTACCTGCATCATAACTAAAATCCTGCTTATCCGGGGGTATAGCATGAAGCAATTCCTGACATCGATGGCCGGAGATGCGAAGTGCCTGCAGCAAATCCGTTTCTTCGATCAACTTTACATATTTCTTATAGAAAGGAGGAATCGTTTCGAGATTAAGAAGCATAGTTTCTTTATTAAATTACACCAACACTAAAAGGTAGTAAATATTTCGTCAGGCAATTGTTCTTCAACTTTTACATTTCGAGGCCCACCGTTATCCGATCTGTCTGCAGACAGGAGAATTGATCCATACTTTTGATAATTATCCCATGGCCGCGTCCAAGAGGCTGAATCCTGTGAGGCCTCACGATAAAACGACCAGTATTTTACCAATTTCTCTTTTACATCTACATATACATCATATTTATTTTGAGGTGTGTCACCTACGTTTTCAAAGCTGAGTTGCAACACATTATAATATTTTTCATTAACGAGTGTATCTTCTCCCATGTACTTTATGGTAACGCCTGAATCTTTAAGTTTGAAAGGCATCATAAGCCAATACGAATCGTTGATCCAGATACTTTTAGCCCGATTCAACATTTTGGCCAATGAATCAGGCTCTGTCAAGTCCTCTCCTTTTATCCTCACCTTTCCTTCCAGCGTATTCACGTTCACCAGATAAATTGTACTGTCACGCATACTTTCTATGCGAACGCGACCGGTAGGTTTGTCCCATATCAGGTCCCGAACACCAAAAAAATTCCAAGAAATAAAGCGCGTATTGTCCCAGTTCTTCCGGCCACCCATGGCCATCATGATGCTGTCTGCCAATTCTATAGCGGCTGGATCGGACTCAGCAAAATTAAATCCCTCTGCGTGGGGATTACTTGTTTCATTCCCATTTTCAATTTCCTTGGGCGATTGACATGACCAACTTATAATTCCAACTATACACAGTATCAATAAATGCTTCATGGTATTTATATTTTTAGTTTGGATTATTCAGCTATCTGTGAACTTAAATTAAACTTCTTGCAGGCCGGGCTACGGTTCAAAAATTACCAAAAGTGAAGTTAGCTAAAATTAAGAGAATTCAATTCTGCTGTTTCTTTAAGCCTATTTTAATCTTTTTCAAGTCGTACTTTCCTTCAGAGGCTTCTACCATAAATCGCCTCATTCTATATTCCACAGGAAGAATCAACAAGGCGATAAACACCTGTATAAAAAAATCAACTACCGGTGTTGTTTGTACGCTAATAAGCGACTGAGCCGCATTTTGCATAAGCTCAATGAACATAATGATGGTAAGAATAGAGAGTAGCTGGCTTACATACCGGTATCTGTTATTCGCAACGCTTAACTGCACTGAAATAACGACAAGCAAGGCAAAGAAAACAAATTCAAGAGCGTAAAACCATGTTCGCTTCCAATAAGGCGGTATGATGTTAAAATCAATGGATTGCACCTCAGAAATTTCTCCAAAAAGATTCCGTGATTTGATATTTAACTTATACTTGCCGGGAGTCAAAAAAGGAAAATTCACTACGTTATTATTTGAAGACCACTCCGACCAATCTTTACTTATCCCCTGAATCATATACTGATATTCTATTGCGTGCACATTGGTATATTCAGGCTGAATAAACTCAAAGGAGAGAGCGCTTTCCTGTTCATTAATATTTCGTAAGTTAGTCAGCAGCAATTTGCTTTGGGGCCCCCGCACCTGCTTCAAAAATAAGGGATACTTTCTTGATGCATTTTCAATGTCAGACTTGGAGAATTTATAAAGTTCATTTTGCGAAGTAATGAGCCATAGCCCGTCGCCATTATCTGCCAGCGACAAAGTTCTGATATCCGGAAACAAGCCCAGCCACTCCAAGCGCATGCTCGATTGCAACCTTCGGTCTACCGTTCGCCAGCGATGACCATCATTGAACCAAAAAGTGCCTACGGACGCAAAATATTTTCTTGGCCCCGGTAAAGAGTCGTATTTAGTAAATTGATGGTTGATAATATCGTATCGGTAAAAGGCTCCGGAAGCTGCCACAAAAACCTCATTACCTAGTGAAAACCCGATTGTCTCATCAAGAACAGGAGTAGCAAAGGATACATGAGAGATCGTGCTTATTTCCCCATCAATAAATTCCACTTTCACCACATCTGCTCTTCCACACAACCATACGTTTTGATTCCTGTCCTCAAAAATATTTCCGACAAATCCTCTCAGCGTATCCAAAAGATGCGTTTCATCCCAATCCGACTCCGCTGTTTGCAGCGTTCTTATCCGGTCGTTATAGGTGCTGATAAAAAGTTGATTTAACCCAACGGAAAAAAATAACGCCCTGACCGGTTCTGAAATTATCGGCCTGGCTTTTAATTCGCTAATTTCAAAAACACCGCCAATACCAGCGGCTATCAGTCTACCGTCCACTTTCATCAGATCCGTAACCTTTCCATCTATACCTTCTACCCTTTTATAAGCAAAATCCAGTGACTGCAGCACCCTCCTGGTTCTCTTCTCGCGTAACGTAGTGCTGCCTGGTTCTTCGGATTTTGGATCTGTTGATTTTGCCCCTTCTTCGGATTTTTTTCCTTTTTTCAGGAATCCAAACAGGCCTTTTCTGCTTTTCTTCTGGTTAGCTTCAACTTCCGGTTGTGATTCGGCCGATTGCTTGGCTACACTTTTGGTGCGTGTTACAAAATAAGTTTCTTCTGAATAGATTTCTTCCTGATTGAGTTTATAAAGACCCACGGAGGTGCCTACATAAACCTGATCGCCTGTAGAATAAGCGCTTAATAAGTTACCAGAAAGACCTGGGTAGTGATTGTAAGTGCGGAAAGGAAGGTAAGGAGCTATCCGTGTAAACCCATAGTCATGTGATACCCACACACCCTGGTCACGGTCCGTCATCATGGCAAATACTTCGTTATCCGGTAAACCTGTGTAATAATTTATTATTTCTTCTGTCTTACCCGTTTCAGTATTTATAAAAATTACACCTCCGCTCAACGTCCCGAGGGCAATCAGTTTTTCATTTACCCAAGACCCCATGATAGCAACATTGTCGAGTAAATATTCAGGTTCTTTTACAATAAGTTCAGAAGCAGTATTGTTTTCCTGAATAAAAATCTTTCCTGAGTTGGTCCCTACCAGGTACTTGTCTGTTCCCTGCAGCCGATCTTCAAAAAGTAACTCCTCACCGGCAAACTGTGTGAGGTTCGCCTTATCCAATTTTCCGTTCTCCAATGAATAAAGCTCCCCATCCGCTTCGGTCACATAAATGGATTCTCCCAGGTTAAATATTCCGGTGAAGCTTTGATCGGGATTAGATTTAATGGTCAACTCGGTGGTTTCCGTTTTTGAATTCACCACATAAATATTACTCTCGTTGAGAAAATATATCCTTTCACCCAAGGTCCTGGAAGCGAAAATATTTCTTGCCTCCTGATTGCCCGATGAAAGGGATTGGAAGGTATATGAGTTTTGCTCATTAAGCGCCAGCTTGCCATACCCGGTAAGCCCACCCAGAAAAAGATCATTACCATTGGCTAGCGCCATCGTATAAACAGCGCCAGGCGTTTCGATAATATTCCAGTTGCGTCCGTCAAATTCAACGATCCCTGTTTTGTTCGCGACATAGATAATGCCCCGATCGTTTTGAGCAATATCAAAACTGAGGTAATCTATATCTTCCGTTATTGATGGCGTATGGTGAGACAAAAAGTAATTGCCGGATTGCGCGGAAGCAAGTGTAAATGATAGTTGTATGGAAAATACTATGACAGCTTCAAATATTCTCTTCATATTAACTATAGTGTTATTGATAGTAAGCCCATGGGTTACCCTAACAAAACATTATCAAATACAATGACATTAATTTTGTTCAGGAGCATACTAAAAGCAGCAGGTGTCAATGTCGATACCTTGTGGAGTATCAATTTATCATTTAAACAGAATAATTTATGCACTCTGATTCCGCTCAACAATGTCGCGCTGACTAAAAGTCATTTAAAACTAACTTTTTAAATGAGCAAAAGCTTCATCCCAGCGCTTATCTTCCTGACTGTCCCAATCTTTACTTAAAGCACTTTCCGAAACCATGGAATACATATTTTCCGCCTCAGAGCTGGTTTCAACCGTCATGCCCATTTCCCTTGCTAATTTTATAAGCAAATTCAATTTATCTTTTGAATCAGATTCAATCGAAAGTATTGTTTTCATATGTTAATTATTTTATGTCTAAGGACATATGGAATGGCCAGGCTTATATCATTGCTTTGGATGAACGTTATTCATGGCCATTTCATCTTTCTTAAATTTATTAAACAAAGATAATCTTTTCAAAACTTGGGATTTCAAGTACTTAGCTTTCAGGGAGCTAAGTGTGTCTAAACTAAACAAAAATGGCGAGAAAGTACTTTCCCGCCATCTGGAATCATTTTGCTAATAATCACCTGGCGATAAAAATAAAATCGCTGCCTGGCGCATTGTCGCCAAACTCACCAATTCTTGGCTGAGGCTTCAGCGCCTCTACATAGGTATTAAGTTCTCCCAATGACAAGATCAAGTCCTTTCCGCCCCTGCTTCGAAAAGCCTCAAGCAACTTGCGCGCAAAAGGTGAGTTCATACCGGGTCTTCCATCTGGCACGTATTCTTTTCCTCCGGAAGTAAGATATTTTCTGGTTTTGTAAGAAAGTTTGCGGGTGACCATCTCAGCCTGTGTTGCCTCTTTGTATATGTCATCATCCATACCCCGGTGTGCCATGGCTGCATCAAATGTTCCACCAAAACAAACATCCATTGCCAGGAAAATGTGTTCGCAAGGAATATTGTTGATGATAGAACGAAGTCGATTGTGCGAAAGATAGGTTGTCTTTGCTTCATCGTTGGACAATGACTCCTTGGTTACTACAAATCCTTCACCGAATGTTTCATCATATTGCCCATGACCTGCGAAGAAAATAAACAACTGATCAAGTGGCTTGTACTTCTTCTCTGCAAACTCCCTTATTTTTTTCAAAATATCGGATTGAGATCCGCCTTCCATCACCTCCACTTTAAACCCATAGTTTTCCCTTAATTCTTTTGCGATCATACGCCCATCATTTACCGGGTTGGTAAGGTCAGGCCAGTGGTCATAATCATTGGTAGTAAATAAGATAGCGTAATCCGTACGATCAAGTTTGCTGGCATCGGCTAGTGCTGTAGTACCAATACGGATGGTGCGATGACTTACCGTTTTTGTTCCATCTTCATTTTCGGCTATAATTTCAATGACGTTGTTGCCTTCCATCAGCGTCACACTTTTTTCAATTACGGCTTTGTGCTTTTCGTGTTCCTCAGGTAATACCGACATCATCCCACGGGATGCCGATTGCTCACTTTCCTTGATAATGATTTGAATGTTCTTCAGCGGCTCTGAAGACTCAATCTCAAATTTGATCTTGTACTTACTTTCATTCGAATAATTGCTTTCAGCAATAGGTGTAATCCAACTGATCACCGGAATGGTACTGCTGACCATGTTATTCGGATCGCTGAAATCCACCTCAAATGAGTTAGTGCGTGAACTAACATTCTGTGCCTGAACATGGAGTGAAATTCCAGCCAGAATCATTAACGCCAGTGTGAATATTTTTTTCATGACTTTGTTATTTAATAAAGTTACGTGAGCCAATTTTTACCGCAGAAATAACAGAGCAAAAACAAGAACAAAGATCACAGAGACTTTTTTCTCCGTGGTTCTCTGTGTAAATTCCTTTGTATCCTCTGTGGTTAACAGCATTTTCCATGCTATCACTTATTTATTCAAAATTATCTTGTTACTAAATACCTCTTTCTTGCCATCTCCGGCAACGGCCAGGCGATACGTGTACAAACCATTCATTAATTGCCCATTGGTAGTATCCCAGGTGGATTCATAGAATCCGGAAGGAAGCTGACCA
>CAYTBO010000002.1:58493-100225 GCA_964436055.1 uncultured Ohtaekwangia sp. | reverse complement strand
TGTGCCATGTCTTAAAACTAGATTTCATCGGTTTATAAAGTTCTGGAAAAATGGGATCTTTCCAGTACGCAATTTATTGGATTCATTCATTACTTGTTATCTCATTTTTGCTGTCCGCAATCACATTTTCATTTGTCCATTTACCGAATGTATTGATTACCCCAATTCGGTGACCATAAATTCCGGAAAGCAAAATATTTCTTCCCTACTTTTATGGAATCCTGCCCCTGGCCGCATCTCAGCAGTAAATCAACTTCTATCAATTATGAAAACATGGAAAAAGATGCACCTGGCTATTGTGATATGCCTGGTATGGTTGGCGGCTATAGCCTCCCTGTCGTTTACCCCCTATCACAGTCTCTCAGAAGGAGAAAGCTGCGCTCCAAAAGGATGCGTTTTCCTTACCCTCATGGGTGAGGAGTCTTCCGACTCAAGTTTTGTGTACAAGTCTCCACAGAAGGTATTGTTTGGTACCCAGTCGGGAATGGAATGGCTCATGCGGGCACAACAACCCAACGGTGGCTGGGGTGCAGGAAGTCACGCACGCCAGCATGAGATCAGCCCTCACACGGTATCCACTGATCCCGCCACGACTGCTATGGTGGCCATGGCACTCTTACGAAATGGGAACACAAGCAAGACGGGTACCTATTCAAAACAATTGCGTCAAGCCCTCAATCATTTGCTAAATGAGGTGGAAGAATCTCCGATACAAAGCTATAACATCACCGACCAGACAGGTACTCAAATACAGGCGAAGCTGGGTGCAAATATTGATGTTATCCTTACTTCGCAGTTTCTCTCCACTGTGCTGGATGACCCATCCCTGGATACCAATACCAAAGGCAGAGTACAGAAAGCGCTGAATAAATGCGTGGACAAGATACAGCGGGCACAAGATCAGGATGGAAGCTTCAAAGGATCGGGGTGGGCTGGTGTGCTTCAATCATCTTTTGCAACCAACGCACTGGAGGCGGCACAATCACGTGGTATTGATGTAGATGACGCGAAGCTGGCGCAAGCCCGTCAGTTTCAGAAGAACAACCTGGATGCCGAGAGCGGCAAGGTGAAAACTGAACTGGGTGCGGGCGTGGTGTTGTATTCCGTGTCGGGCTCTACGCGTGCCAGCGCCAAGGAAGCACGCAAGGTGAAAGAAGCCGTTGAGCGTGCGAAACGCGATGGCATACTGCCCGCCAGCGCACCGGTATCGGAGGAAAACCTGAGGAAAATCGGCTTTGAAGCGGATGAGGCAAAAAATTACCATGATGCCTACCAAGTGTATCAGGCCGGTAAGGCGCAATCGCAGGATGAACAGGTCATGAGTGGCTTTGGCAGTAATGGTGGTGAGGAGTTTCTCAGCTACCTGCAGACCGGTGAGTCGCTAATCATCAACAAGGATAACGACTGGAAGAAGTGGTATGATAATGTATCTGGTCGGCTACTGCATATACAAAATGATGACGGAAGCTGGAGCGGTCATCACTGCATCACCAGCCCCGTCTTTTGCACCGCTACCGTCTTGTTGATCTTGTCTGTAAACAATAACATTGAAAAGCTGACGAAGATTGGACGGGTGGATTAGTTGAATTAAAAAATATGCAATAATGGTTTCACGCAGAAAGCGCAAAAGGTAAATGCAAAGCAAAGAAGCCTTACTTCGCGTACTTTGCGCCATTTCCTTTGCGTGCTTTGCGTGAAATGTATTCAAACTTGATATCCCAAATGAGACTACTCCACGGCTTACCAAAGAGACTACCCTGTGGAAATCCTGGATTGGCTTCAATACCAGTTACTGCGTTGGGGCCATTTTCTTCGGAGCGACCACCTTCTACAATATAATAGTGTTCTTTCAATTCGGGGTATTGGTGGATTCAGCATTCTATGTGGTATTGTGTCGCCTCAATGCCCTTTCTACCTGTTTCTGGCCCGAAAGTAGGGTTTAGTGTACCCCTGATCGGTATTTCCATCTCCGTGATTTGCCTTTTACTTAATACCTTCCTGATCATCATGGGGTAGATTCCATCGAATAGTCATCAAATTTCAAATATCAGACCGAATGCCCTTGTACTTTTAACGCAATAAATTTTATCATTGCAGCAGATTTTTAGTACTGATTTGACAGATGGGTAGTTTGGGCAAAATGTTATTGATCCGGATCTGCCTTTTCAAAAACAAAACGGCTATGAATACCTCAAAATGGTTAAGTTTTACCAAGCGTATTCCCATCAACGCCACCATCGAACAGGTGTATACGGCATGGACTACTCAAGCCGAACTGGAGCGCTGGTTTTTGCGCACGGCACTATTTAAAAATTCCACTAAGGAACTATTTCCAGCCGGCAGTTCCATTCAGCCAGGCGAAACGTATGCGTGGTACTGGCATGGCTATCCTGATTCCGTGAATGAATGCAGGGAAGTAATCGCTGCCAATGGCAAGGACGAGTTGCAATTTATGTTTTCAGGTAATTGCCTGGTAATGGTAACCATACATAACCATGAGGGGGCAACGATTTGTGAACTATGTCAAAGCCGTATACTGGAAGATGTAAATCCGGAAACCAACTTGTATGTGGGATTCGGCGAGGGCTGGACCTTTTACCTGACAAACCTAAAATCATATCTTGAAGGTGGTCTTGATCTGAGAAATAAAAATGAATCTGTTAATCGTGTTATAAATTCCTGATATATTAAATGATGAGGCGAACCGGTTTTATAGTACTGATCTTATTTCAAATCATACTCCTCGGCTGTGAGAAGAGGAAAATAGAAAAAGGTGTTTCACTGGAATTGGCACAAGCCAGAAAGGCAACACTGGTGGATGTACGCTATGGCCTGATACTGGATATTCCGGAAACTGCCACTACACCCATCACGGGGAAAAACTACATCTCCTTTGAGTATAAGCGAAGTGATGAACAATACCTTTACCTGGACTTTAGCGAGAGCCCCGACAAGCTGAAAAGTATTGTTGTGAACAGGAAACCACAAAAGATATTTTTTGAAAACGAGCACATTGCTATACCCACTAATCTGATGCTACATGGTATCAATGTAATTGAAGTGGATTTCATTGCAGGCGATTTGTCACTCAATAGAAATCCGGATTTTCTGTACACGTTGTTTGTTCCGGATCGTGCTTCCACTTGCTTTCCCTCTTTCGATCAGCCAGACATAAAAGCATCCATCAACCTGGAGCTGAGGATACCCAAGGCGTGGGAGGCTGTCACCAATCAAAGCGTGTTGCATCAGTTTGAGGAAAATGGCAAGATGGTGTATCAATATACCATCACGCAGCCCATCAGCACTTATCAGTTTGCATTTGCTGCCGGCAAGTTTAAAAAGATCACTGACGTAGAGACGGGTATGACCATGTATTACAGGGAAAATGATTCTGTAAAAGTAGCCTCCAATGTGAAGGATATTTTCTCACTTCACAAACAATCGCTTGCCTGGATGGAAGCGTATACCGACTTGCGATATCCTTTCCTCAAATTTGATTTCGCACTCATCCCCGACTTTCAATACGGCGGCATGGAGCACCCCGGAAGTATTTTTTATAAGGAAAGTAGCCTGATGTTGGATGCAGGAGCTTCTGTCAACCAGAAGTTGAGAAGAGCAAACCTCATAGCTCACGAGACAGCCCACATGTGGTTTGGCAACCTCGTTACCATGAAGTGGTTCAACGATGTATGGCTTAAAGAGGTTTTTGCCAACTTTATGGCATCCAAGATTGTTAATCCTCAGTTCCCGGAGGTTGATCATGAATTGAAATTCCTTATGGATCACTACCCTGCTGCCTATGCCATCGACCGAAGTGAAGGGACGCACCCGATACAACAAGAGTTAAACAACCTTAAGAATGCGGGCACACTTTATGGAGCAATTATTTATCAAAAGGCGCCCATCATGATGCGAAATCTGGAGTCTTATATCGGAGAAGAAAATTTTAAGACTGGTTTGAGGAATTATTTGAAAAAATTCAATTACAGTAATGCCTCGTGGGATGATCTTATGCTTACGTTGGCGCTTCAAACAGACAAAAACCTGGCCGTATGGAACAATGCCTGGATCAAAGGAAAAGGAATGCCCATGCTTGAGCATTCAATAGATGACCAACTGCATGTGAAAGCCGCAAACAGTACCCTGGAGGTTGTATGGCCTCAGATTTTTCAATACGAAGTTATTGCAGGTAACCAAAAGGAGATAGCTGATTTTGATATAGACAAGAGAGAAGGCGATAGCGATTCAGTGACCTTTATACCGGAAGTAGTTATTCCAAATTATAAAGGGAGAGGTTATGGGTATTTTAAAACAGATGAAGCCAGTAAAAAATACATGCTAACCCATGTCAACAATGTCAAGGATCCCCTTGAGCGCGCGGCCATATGGCTAAACCTATGGGAATATGTATTACGCGGTGAGCTGGGTGTGACGGAAACCATGGAGATGATTGTTGTCGGAATGGGTAAGGAAAAGAATTCCCTTATCCTGGAATACTTAACGGAATGTCTCGAAACCTTATTCTGGCGGTTCACCACGCCTGACGATCGAACCCAACTAAGTGAATGGCTGGACGATACCTTGTTTGAGCTCATGGCGCTGGAAAAAAATAATTCCTTAAAAAAAATTTATTTCAATTGTTACAGGAAAATAGCCCTGAGTAATGAGGGAATTGAAAACTTAAAAAAATTCTGGCGTGATGAGATTACTTTGGGACTAGACCTTTCAGAAACAGATCACATTCAACTTGCTTATGAACTGGCTGTGAGAGACGCAGCAGGAAGTGAAGAAATATTAATGAAGCAATTGGAGAAAACCAACAACCCGGACCGGAAGAATGCTATGCAATTTGTAATACCTGCTTTGTCTGCGGATGAAATCATACGCGATAATTTTTTCGAAAGTTTAAAACAAGCCGAAAATCGTGCACATGAACCCTGGGTATTGGAGGCCTTGACTTATCTCCATCATCCGTTACGATCTGCCCGGTCTGTTAAGTACATTCAACCTAGCCTGGCAATGATGGAAGAGATTCAACTGACGGGTGACATCTTTTTCCCGAAAGGTTGGGTGGAGCGCACGCTGGCAGGCTATCAATCCAAAGAGGCTGCGAATGCCGTTCGTCAATTTCTTGAAGCCAATCCAACCTTGTCAGATAACCTGAAAAACAAATTACTTCAATCTGCAGACATGCTTTTCAGAGCTGAAAAAATAGTATACGGTGCTGAGGGACAGAATATGTAATTTAAATGTCGAAACCACTTTGCATGAAAAATTCAATCTGCTCTCTGCTCCTATTGTTGCTTGTAATCAGTTGTAATCCTCCGGCTGAGAATAAAAAGACAGACGCCTTGCCGGACCAGAAATGGACCTGGAGTACAGAGCGATTTGAGAATGCCGTGAATCAGGTACGGGCCGGTAAAGATCTCACGCCCAAAACCTGGCCCAACGGAGCAAAGGTTGCGGTGCTACTCTCCTTTGATGTGGATAATGAAACCATTGCCTGGTGGGATGGGGAACCAACCATTTCTGATTTGTCGAGAGGCGAATACGGATCGCGGGTAGCTTTGCGGAGGGTGATAAACCTGTTAGAGAAAAATGAACTTCCCGCCTCGTTTTTTATCCCTGCGTTGAGTTTGCACCAGGCTCCACAAATGGCTGATGAGATCAAGCGCCTTCCGCGTCATGAGTTTGCAGTACATGGGTGGATACACGAAAGAAATACCCGCGTACCACCTGATAAGGAGCGCCAGATGGTGATTGACGCAAAAAAAATGTTGACTGACCTTACTGGAGAAACTCCGGTAGGCTATCGTGCACCCTCCTGGAATTTTAGTGCTGTCACAGCCGATATCGTAAAGGAGATGGGTTTCCTCTATGAAAGCTCCATGATGGCTGATGACAGACCTTATGAATTGGTGATCAAAGGAGAACCCTCCGGCATTATAGAACTGCCGGTAGAGTGGATTTTAGATGATGCTCCATTGCTAAATCCAAGAGGTGATAGCTACTCCAGCCCGCGAGAAGTGTTGCAAGTCTACAAAGATGAGTTTGACATAGCATACGAAGAAGGTACCATGTTTCTGCTTACGATGCATCCCCACTATATTGGTCATCGCTCGCGTATTGTAATTCTTGATGAACTGATTAAGCATATCAAATCCAAAGGTGATGTTTGGTTTGCTACACACCAGGAGGCAGCAACTTATATCAAAGAGCAGGCAGGAATGCCTTAGGTTTACATACTGAATTTTCTTCTTACTTCATCCAGACTTTTAGTTGATCCCACCATGGTGACAATATCTTTTAGCCTGAGTCTTGTATAACCATGTGAGATAATCATTTGTCCTTTCCGCTTCACAGAGAGGATGATGACATCGGTGGGCAGGCGCAGATCGCGAAGCGTCATACCATGGATATCCCGGTTGGTAATTTCTATGTCCTGTGTGTCCTGCGACTTGTCCATACCCAATAACAAACTGGTAGCATTGGGAGAGCGCACAAAGTGATCGAGCAATCCAACCATCGCAGTAGACGGATCGATGATGAGTGCTCCCAGGTTATGAAAACGCTCCATGTTTTTTCGATCATTCAATCGGATAATTACATCCTTCGTGCCTACGTGTTCGTAAATCATTTCAGCCAGTGTGTAATTCTCTTCGTCCGATAGCATGCATACAATGGCATCAGCTTTTTCCATCTTAAGTTTGCGTATCTCACTCAATGATAAATCTGCCAGAGAAACAATATCCATGTCCGGATCTTTCATTAAGTCTTCTTCGCGATCCAACGTAATGATTTTGGCTTGCCAGCGATTGCTTTGTAACTGCTTTGCCAATGCTACTGACTGTGGTTCCAATCCAAAAATGTACGCATCTTTTATTCCGTCATACGCCGGTTCAGCATGACGCACCCTGCTTTCTTTTACATGGTGGATAGCCCACTTGAAAAAGATATCGCCAATCAGTTGGTTAATAACGACTATACCAATGACGATCGTTTCAAATTCCAGACCCCACTCCGGAAATGTTTTGGTAATAATTGTAGTAAGACCCAATGCAACACCGGCTTGCGTGATGTAGGGCATCCAGGCGATGAAACGGTATTCCTTATTGTCCTTGGCCATCACTACACCCAGGTAGCTGCCAACAAATAAAGTGAACAGGCGGATGAAGAAAAACAACACAGCAATACCTGCTACGCTGGTAAACACCTGAAGTGAGAATGAAACACCTGCCAGCGTGAAGAAGACAACAAAAACCATGGGGCCAATCTTGTGCAGCAGATCCCTAAACTCGATCCGGTGTTTACTGAAATTGGTAACTATAAAGCTCCCAAGGATACAGATCAGCAATGGCTCCATGGAAACCTCATGGCCAATCCAGCTCATGGAGTTATGCTTGATGTAGGATGCCAGATAAAAAACTCCATAGCCGATGAGAATCAGAAGAGCGCCTTTGATATAACGATGCATGCCAAACAAGAAAGGAAACAGAAGCAAACGGCTGAGCAACACACCCGCTAGAAATGATAGTATTAACTCAACGAGAAGAACAACCACAAATAAGAAGTCGATGGCCTTTCCATTTATTATCGCTTCCGCAATGGTGAGACAAAAAGTAAATAAAACAATCACCACCACATCCTTAACTACCGTAGTGCCAATGGCAGTTTTGGTAAATGGACCATTAGCACGTGTTTCATTAATGAGGGCAATGATCGATGATGGCGAGCGCGCTACGAAGACAATCCCAAACAAGGAAGCAACCGCCCATTTAATTGATACGGGCATTCCTTTCATAAAAGGGATCAACTCTGACAGGTAGAATACTGCAACAATACTGAGCCCAAAAGTGACCACTACCTGTCCGATGACCATCCATTTAATACTTCTCATTCTGCTCCTGAGCTCTTTCAGATATAGTTCCGATCCGGCAGAAAAGGCGATGATGGCAAGCGCAATCTCGTTGAGAAACTGAAGTTGCAGAAGCGCCTCCCGTGTAATAAAATTCAGCAGGGACGATCCTGCCACAATACCCGTCACGATCATACCGGTAATGAGCGGAAGTCGAAACCTTTTAAGATAATGGGCTACCTGAAAGCTGGCGATAGCTACAATCCCGAAACCAATCATTTCTATCAGCACACGTGTGGGCATAGTGACATCCATAAGGAAGTCTTAAAATACGGAAACAATTTAAATTTCCGATTGAATTCACACTTGCATATCACGAAATAATAACTGATAATTAAGTAATATCATGTAGTTCTGACTTCATTTGAATGACTCAGTTTATACGCGCAATCCGAAAATGGGATTTGGTTCTATTGATGATCAACACCATTATAGGAGCAGGTATTTTTGGATTGCCATCAAAAGTGTTTCAGTTATCCGGAGCGTATAGCATACTTGCCTTTGCTGTTTGTGCCCTTGTAATTTTCAACATCATCATTTGTTTTGCCGAAGTTGGCAGTCGCTTTGACAAGACGGGAGGTCCTTACATTTATATTCTTGAAGCATTTGGCAAACTTCCTGCGTTCATTATGGGTTGGCTATTGTTGTGGTCGCGAATAATCTCCTATGCTGCCCTGATCAATTTGCTCGTTACATACAGTGCATTCTACCATCCTGTTCTTCAGGAGTTCCTACCGCGCTCATTAATTATGCTCTTGCTTACCACCTTGCTAACGGGTATTAACTATGTGGGTATTAAGAAAACCACGCGTGTTAATAACCTATTGACAATTGGTAAAATACTTCCCCTCATGGTGTTTGTACTTGTGGGTATGTTTTTTATCAAACCCGATTTGATAAATTTCAAAGCACTCCCTTCCTTCAATGATTTTTCAACCTCTGTACTCCTGCTGGTTTTTGCTTTTGGCGGATTTGAAGTGGTGGTGATAAATTCGGGTGAAATGAAAAACCCGAATAAGATCGTGCCCTTTGCCTTAATCATTTCAGCACTTGCGGTCATGGTGCTATATAGTTCCATCCAAATTGTATCCGTAGGTACTTTACCTTCACTAGCACTTTCAGAAAAGCCATTGGCTGACGCAGCGCAAAATTTTATGGGCTCCTTTGGTGGCAATCTCATTACCATTGGAGCCATTGTCTCCATTGTGGGAGCTTTGAATGCCATCCTGCTGGTGGGATCAAGATTACTTTTCGCATTGGGGGATGAAGGTCAGTTGCCTACCGCTCTTGCTATCGTGCATCCAAAGTACAGAACACCAACCTTTGCATTATTTGTTTTCACCGGCATCTCACTCCTCATCGCTATTTCAGGTTCATTCATCTATGCCATTACCATTACCGCCATCATTCGCACTGTGATGTATGCGATGGTGTGCGCAGCCATGATCAGGCTAAGGATTATGGACCACCAAGGCTCACCACAATATTATTATAAAATACCCTTAGGAATTTTCTTTGCCCTATCCGGAATAGCGTTTTCAACGTGGCTTTTTTTCAGTTCACAATGGGTTGAGATCAGGGATGTATTTATTTGTTTGATTGCAGGAGTTGTGATCTATGGGATTCATTCAAAAATCAAATCAAAAGCAGTTCGAAATTAGTCCGCTGGCGAACACTAGAGATCATTCCCGAACAAAATCGAAACCCAAATAGGCCATCAGGTGCGTCATTCAACGATTTCTATTTTTGGACTGATATTGGAATACAAAATAGCTTCGCACTAACCTATTGACTCCTATGTTTGAAAACTGCCTATCGGCATTTATTAAAAAATATTACTTTCTCATTCATCAACATTTTGGGGCTCACCCTGGGTTTCTTGTGTTTCATGCTCATTGCACTCTACCTGCATGATGAACTGAACTTCGATCGTATGCACCTCGATACCGACCGTGTACATCGTGTGATTCAGGAAGAGCAATTGGAAGGTGGAGATTCGTGAAAGGTTGCCACTGTGGCCGCTCGAATAGGGCCTGAATCTGCAAAGCAATTTCCAGGAATAGCATCCGCGTGTCGGATTGCCGGTTTAGGCCGACTGACGATGGGCAATGATCCCGGAATACGAGGCTATGAACAACTGGTCATCGCTGATGCTAATTTTTTTCAATTCTTCAACTTCCCTCTCCTTCAAGGCGATCCGACTACCTGCCTTACTGAACCAAACGGTATTGTGATCTCAAAAAAACTGGCCATTCGGTATTTCGGCACAGTGGATGCACTGAACAAATCCGTTTGGATAGATGGGGACGACATGTACGTTACCGGTGTGATGGATGATTTTCCCTCCAACTCGCATTTAAGCTTTGATTTGATGTGGTCACAAGCCACTGTTGATCGCTACTTGCCTGATTTTCGGAGGTTTGAAACCAGCGATTGGTCTCGTAACTCCTTCGCGACATACATTAAAACAGATCCCCGACAGGCTGATGACATGGCTGTAAATATCACCAACCTGGTAGGTCAAAACTATCCGGTAGATAAAGTATTTAAAAGCAAATTTTATTTACAGCCTCTGAAAGATATCCATTTATATTCTGCCGGCATTCAGGATTACCAGGTAAACCTAAACGGGTTCAATCGATTTTATGTATACATTTTCATTTTGAATCCCTGCATCAGGATATCATTCCCATTGTATTTCACCAGAATGGGTACAACGCTATATCCGTCAAAATTGCTGGCGATAATGTTCAATCCGGAATTGAACAAATCGAAAAAATATGGAAGGAGTTTCTCCCTCAGCGTCCCTTTGAGTTTAATTTTTTGGATGATCGTTATCAACAACTTTACGAAGCGGAGCAAAAACAAAGTCAGCTCTTTACCATATTTTCAGGGTTAGCCATCTTTATTGCTTGCCTCGGTCTTTTCGGTCTTGCCACCTTCAATACCTTGCAGCGGGTGAAGGAAATTGGGATAAGAAAGGTGCTTGGTGCATCTGTACCCACCATTTTGGGTCTGCTCTCAAAAGAAATAGTCATCCTCATTGTAATCGCAAACTTTATTGCCTGGCCTGTGGCTTGGTTCCTCATGAATAAGTGGTTGAATTCATTTGCTTACCATATTGAGGTGAACCTGTTGATCTACGTGCTCGCGGGCGCAACTGCGGTGATCATTGCGCTAATTACCGTAAGTGCCCAAACGATTAGGGCTGCTATGACAAACCCATCGCAAACGTTGAGGTACGAATAAATGTCACCGGGCAATTGTAAACAGGAATTTTAGATTTAATTTATCTAGATTGCACCATGCCAAACCTCTATGTAGTAGCAGGGTGTAATGGAGCGGGAAAAACGACAACATCATATACCATACTTCCTGAAATTCTTAATTGTAAAGAATTTGTAAATGCAGACGAAATAGCACGAGGACTTTCTCCATTTCAACCGGAGACTGTGTCATTTCAATCAGGTAGAATTATGATTGAGCGAATCCATGAGCTCTTAAAGTCAAAATCTGATTTTGGTTTCGAGACCACACTTGCTTCAAAGGGGCATGCTGCACTTATCCGAAAGGCAAAAAACCTTGGTTATACTATCATCATAATATTCTTTTGGCTCGAATCAATCGACCTTGCGAAAGCGAGAGTTAAAGAGAGAGTTGAAAAAGGCGGGCATAATATTCCCTCGGATGTTATTGAGAGAAGATATGAAAGGGGATTACAAAATTTTTTCTCAATTTTTATAAACTTATCTGATAGTTGGATGCTGTACAATAATTCTATGGAACTCCCGTCCATTGTAGCAAAAGGAAATGGCTTTGAATTTCAAATTTATAATGACGATCTTTGGAGCAAGATAGTCCGCGGAAAATGAGTAGAGCCGAATCAGATCAAATGGTTGAAAAAATAACACAAGGAGTTATTTTAGCCATACAACGGTTGATTGAAAAGACCAAAAAAGAAGATGGTGAGCTAGTGATATCCCGAAATGGCAAAGTCGTGCGAGTGAAGGCAAGAAGTTTAAATGTCAAATAGCCACCCAACAAGTCATTCCTACTTGGAGGAATATTAAACCTTTCACCACTTCACACATCTAACCTAATAACTGTTAGTAACTCTTTTTGAAAATAAATAGAGAAAGGGTTGATTAATTCGAAATAATACCGTTTAACTTTGTATTAATTACCCGGATGGTTATTATTTAAGAAAATTGAAAAACACATCAACATCCATCGAGCCGCTGAGCCACTTAGGAAACGATAGTTTTCCGGAAGGTACGCCTGCGTCTATCCTTTTCACCTCTCCTTCACTGGCCATCAGGCGCATACGAAGGCAAATCCGCATTTGATACAAGTCTGTTTTACAGGTTTAGCGAAATGCGGTAGGTGCATTTCGTCTTTCGTGCTTTAGCACTTTTTTCATCACACATAATATTATTAAGAGGTTGAACGATCAAAATATAATCGTTCGTCTGGCAACAACAGACGACATTCACTACGCAGAAACCATCACCGATGAGATGGCACTTTCCGCCCAGGCAAGAGGTACAGGTATTGCCAAGCGGACACCTGAGTATGTTAAGCATAAAATGGAGGAAGGCAAAGCCGTCATCGCCACCACAAAGGATGGCACTTGGGTTGGCTTTTGCTACATCGAGGTGTGGGATCACGAAAAGTTTGTGGCTAACTCAGGTCTCATCGTCTCTCCACCCTTCCGTCAAAGCGGGGTAGCCAAGGAAATCAAAACCAAAATATTTGATCTGTCCAGAAAAAAATACCCTAGCGCAAAAATATTTGGCCTTACCACAGGTCTGGCTGTGATGAAGATAAATTCGGGGATTGGGTATAAACCTGTCACTTATTCTGAACTTACCACGGACGAGGAGTTCTGGAAAGGTTGCCGTAGTTGTGTGAACTATGACATTCTGATGGCCAAGAATCGGAAAAATTGTATTTGCACGGCTATGCTTTATAATCCGGCCGATGAAGTGAAATCAGAAGCACTTGTTGTAACCAAAGTTGTTACTCCCAGCGGACACCTTCGGAAGAAACGGAGACGGGAGTTTAAAGGAAACTTCAAACTATTCGATCGATGGGTTCGGCTGAAAAAATACATTCTCCTGAGAGAGAAAAAGAAAAACGATGTCACGAAGTCAGGCAATTCAATACTTAAAATATTCTTCTGGTAATGGGTAAGAAAGTTGTACTTGCATTTAGCGGAGGGTTGGATACCTCCTATTGCGCTAAACTTCTGACAGAAGACATGGGCTATGAAGTTCACACCTTAACGGTGAACACAGGTGGTTTTTCGAAACAGGAGCTGGAAGACATTGAAAAGCGTGCCCTCGATTTAGGGGTAGCTTCTCACCAGGCGATTGACGAAACCAAAAACTATTATGAGAAGGTAATCCGCTTTCTCGTTTTTGGGAATGTGATGAAAAATGGCACTTATCCTTTAAGTGTGAGTGCCGAGAGAATGTCACAAGCCTTGGCCGTGGCGCTTTACGCAAATCAAATCGGAGGAGAGGCTATCGCCCATGGCAGCACCGGTGCGGGTAATGATCAAGTACGATTTGATTTGGTGTTTCATATTCTCGCTCCTTCCATGGAAATAATTACGCCTATACGCGATAAGAAATTAAGCCGCGAAGAAGAAATTGAATACCTAAAATCAAAAGGGGTGGTTTTCAACTTTGAGAAAGCAAAGTATTCCATCAACAAAGGATTATGGGGTACCTCAGTAGGCGGAAAGGAAACACTCAGCTCCATGGGTATGTTGCCAGAGGAAGCTTGGCCAACACCGATGACAAAGTCTGATGCGGAGGAAGTAATGCTGCACTTTGTAAAAGGTGAGATTGTAAAAATTAACAATCAGTCATTTCAACATCCTGTAGATGCTATTCATTATCTACAGAAACTTGCCGGACCTTTTGGTATTGGAAGAGACATCCATACGGGTGATACAATCATCGGCATTAAAGGTCGTGTTGGGTTTGAAGCTGCTGCACCTGTTTTGATTATCAAAGCGCACCACGCACTGGAAAAACATGTGCTCACCAAATGGCAGATGAGCTGGAAAGATCAGTTAAGTCAATTTTACGGAACATGGCTTCATGAAGGGCAATACCTTGATCCTGTGATGCGCGATATCGAAGCTTACCTGAAAAGTTCGCAACAAAATGTAAGCGGCTCGGTTTCCGTCACCCTCCACCCCTATCGTTTCCAAATTAATGGCATTAGCTCATCGTTTGACTTGATGTCTGCAAAATTTGGAAAATATGGTGAGATGAATCTCGGCTGGACCGGTGAAGATGTACGCGGCTTTTCAAAAGTGTTTGGTAATCAAACCATGATTTACCATCAGATAATGGAAGAACAAAATGGGAAGTAAAAAAATTAAAGCAGGTATTATTGGAGGAGCAGGCTATACTGGTGGCGAAACCCTCCGCTTGCTATTGAACCATTCGAATGTTGAAGTAACCTTTGTACAGAGCAGAAGTCAGGCCGGAAAAAAGGTAAGCGATTTACACAAAGACCTTATTGGTGAAACTCAACTTATTTTTAAGGATTCTTTCGAAGGTGATGAAGAAGTTATTTTTCTTTGTCTGGGACATGGAGAAAGCAAAGTGTTTTTGAGTGAAACGAAAATTCCTTCTTCAACTAAGGTGATAGATTTAAGTCAGGATTTCCGGCTGGGCGAAAAAAGCGCGGATCGTTCCTTTGTTTATGGACTGCCTGAACTTCACCTATCATCTATTCAAAAAGCGCAGAACATTGCTAACCCCGGATGCTTTGCCACAGCCATAGAGCTAGGTCTGCTGCCTTTAGCACAAGCCGGCTTGCTCAAAGATATTAATACAACGGGCATTACAGGTTCTACAGGAGCAGGTCAAAAATTGCAGGAGACAACACACTTCAGTTGGCGGACAAATAATATTTCAGCTTACAAAACACTTACCCATCAACACCTCAAAGAAATAAACAACACCTTGCACCACTTGCAACCTGGCTTCCTCGACACACTCCACTTTGTACCCTGGCGCGGAGATTTTACACGAGGAATTTTTGTGAGTTCGGTGTTAAGAATTGATATGGAGTTAGGTGAAATAAAAAACCTGTACAACGATTATTACTCAGGAGCGGCATTCACCTTTGTTTCAGATTTAATGATTGATCTAAAGCAAGTGGTGAATACAAACAAATGTTTGATTCATCTGGAGAAGGAAGGTGACAGGTTAGTTGTTCATTCGGCAATCGACAATTTATTAAAGGGAGCAAGCGGACAGGCGGTGCAAAACATGAACCTTATGTTTGGCATGGACGAGAAAGATGGATTGAAATTGAAATCAACAGTATATTGATGAAAAAGAATATAGCCATATTAGGTGGCGGAAATCTCGGAGTAGCTATTGCAGAAGGGCTGGTGATGGCGGGTACTACGCAATCAAATCAGATTACGATCACTCGGAGAAATCTCGCGAAATTAGATTCACTAAAAGCTGGTGGATTTCAGATAACTGATGATAATGTCTTTGCCGTTAAGCGGGCTCAAATAATTATTCTGTGTGTTCAACCAAAGCAGTTGAATGACCTTCTTGCCTCCATCAAATCATTGCTTGATCCGAATAAACATATTTTAGTATCAACTATTACGGGTGTTACTACTTCAGAAATTGCCAAAATGTTGAATCCCATTGTTCCCATCGTGCGAGCCATGCCAAATACAGCTATCGCCATTGGCAAATCCATGACATGCATTTGTTCTACCAACGCTAGGCCCGAACAAATAAAAGAAATTGAGTTGTTATTCGGTTCACTGGGCAAGACATTGGAGATTGAAGAACGGTTGATGAAAGCTGCGACAGTACTTGCCGCCAGTGGCATTGCATTTTTCATGCGTTATCTGCGTGCCGCTACACAAGGGGGTATTCAATTGGGTTTCGATGCTGAAGAGGCCCAACTCATTGCTGTGCAAACTGCTTTGGGCGCATCATCTCTTATTCTTGAAAATGACTCTCATCCTGAATTGGAAATTGATAAAGTGACTACACCGGAAGGCTGTACAATTGCCGGACTGAATGAAATGGAGCATCAGGGATTAAGCTCTGCACTCATCAAAGGAATTATTACTTCGTATGATAAGATTAACAATATCAGGTAATGCAATTATTTGATGTATATCCCCTGTTTCCAATAGAGCCCATTGGCGGCAAAGGTTCATGGCTGTGGGATAAGCATGGTCAACACTACCTTGATTTGTACGGAGGTCATGCCGTGATTTCCATCGGGCACAGTCATCCGCATTATGTTCAGGCATTACAAGAGCAACTTACCAGAATTGGTTTTTATTCCAACAGTGTACAGAATTCTCTCCAGGTAAAACTAGCTGAAAAGCTGGGAGAACTGTCAGGTTATTCCGACTATCAATTGTTTTTGTGCAATAGTGGTGCAGAGGCAAATGAAAATGCGTTGAAGATTGCATCATTCGAAACCGGTAGAAAAAAAATCATTGCCTTTAGCAAAGCATTTCATGGCAGAACGTCTGGGACGGTTGCTGCCACCGACAATCCAAAAATTGTAGCTCCGTTCAATGCTAATCATGAAATTGAATTCCTGCCATTCAATGATGAAGCTGCCTTTAGTGCAACCATGAATGCCGAAGTTGCCGCGGTCATTATTGAGGGAATTCAAGGTGTGGGAGGCATACATGTTCCATCACCCTCATTTTTGCAGTTGCTTTCAGAAAAATGCAAGTTGTACGGAGCGATGTTGATTCTGGATGAAATCCAGTCTGGATATGGAAGGACAGGTAAATTTTTTGCCCATCAACATGCAGGAATAAAACCTGACCTGATCACTGTGGCCAAAGGAATGGGCAATGGATTTCCTGTAGGTGCCGTACTCATCCAGGGCGATATCAAACCCTGGCATGGCATGCTGGGTACAACCTTTGGTGGAAACCATCTTGCCTGCGTTACATCCCTGGCTGTATTGGAAGTGATAGAACAAGAAAGGCTAATTGAAAATGCTGCCAACATCGGAAAGTATTGGCTTGACAAGCTACAACAGTTTTCTATAATCAATGAAGTGCGTGGTCAGGGACTTATGCTAGGATTTGATCTTCCTGAATCGCATAAGGACTTGCGCAAAGCACTACTTAACAAAAATTACATTTTTACAGGAGAAGCAAAGCCGAATACAGTCCGTTTGCTGCCCTCCCTGGCACTTACAAAGGAAGATGCTGACATATTGTTGGAAGCAATGACTATAGAAATAAATAAACCCGTTTCTGCATGAAACAGTTTTTGTCGGCAACCGATACAATAAACATAAATGACCTTGTACAAAAGGCACTTGCATACAAAGCGGCTCCTTTTGCAGATAAGTCGCTTGGATCTGGTAAGACGATCGGGCTGATATTTCTAAATCCCAGTATGCGCACCCGGATAAGCACACAAATTGCCGCAAGAAATCTGGGCATGGAGGTGATTGTTTTTAATCTTGATAAGGAAGGCTGGCAATTGGAGTTTGAAGACGGAGTGATTATGAATGGGAACAAGGCGGAACATATCAAAGAAGCGGCTGCGGTGATGGGTTCATACTTTGATATTTTGGGAATCAGAACCTTTCCGGGATTGGTAAATAGAGAAGAAGATTACAGCGAACTCTTTATCAATCAATTTGTAAAATACGCAGGCATTCCTGTGGTGAGTCTGGAAAGTGCTACCCTGCATCCGCTTCAAAGCCTGGCCGATGTTGTAACCATCAACGAATTAAAAAAGGTCTCCAAGCCTAAGGTGGTTTTAACATGGGCACCTCATGTGAAGGCTTTGCCTCAGGCCGTTCCCAATTCGTTTGCTCAATGGATGAATGCCTGGGGAGAAGTTGACTTTGTCATTACCCATCCTACAGGTTACGAACTCGATTCTCAATTCAGCAAGAATGCCACCATAGAATATGATCAAGGTAAAGCATTAGCAGATGCTGACTTCATATATGTCAAAAATTGGTCAGCATTTCATGACTATGGAAAAATAGTATCGACCGATTCCGGCTGGATGATGACGAACAATAAACTTAAATTGACAAATGCAGCCAAAGTCATGCACTGTCTTCCGGTAAGGAGAAATCTGGTGATTGCCGATGAAGTGTTGGATGGACCAAATTCTATTGTTGTACAACAGGCGGGTAATCGGGTGTGGGCCGCGCAGGCGGTGCTCTCTGAAATCCTCAAAAAATAATCATGCTATGCAGCGACTCTACATTATAAAAATTGGCGGAAACGTACTGGACGATGAAAATGCCCTGAAACATTTTCTGAAGGATTTTGCCGGTATCCAGTTTCCCAAAATTCTGGTACATGGTGGAGGTAAAATTGCAACCCGCATCGGGGAACAACTTGGTATCCAATCAAAATACATGAATGGTAGGCGGATCACCGATGAACCCACCCGTGATTTGGTTTCCATGGTTTATGGCGGATTGATCAATCAGCAGATCGTGACAGGTTTACAACTGCATCACTGCAATGCCATCGGTCTGACGGGCGCTGATGGCAATGTATTGCCCGCTGTAAAGCGACCGGTTGAAAAAATTGATTACGGATTTGTCGGTGACATTGAACCTAAAAATGTAAACACAGCTTTCCTGTATTTCCTGCTGAAACAAAATGTTGTTCCTGTCTTTGCACCGCTCACCTATGAAGGCAGTGATATTCTGAATACCAACGCTGATACCATTGCTTCGGTGTTAGCTATAGCCTTGAGCAAACACTTTCAAATACGTTTGATCTATTGTTTTGAAAAGAAAGGTGTGCTGAAAGAAATAAATGATGAAGGAAGTGTAATCAATCTAATCAATACGGCCGCTTATCAGGAGCTTCAACAAAAAGGAATACTGGCAGATGGCATCCTTCCTAAAATTGAAAATGCTTTTAACGCAATCCATCAAGGAGTACATGAGGTGCTTATTGGTAGTGCTGCTGACTTATTGAAAAATTTAGGTGAAGAGACGCAAGGGACATTAATTAAACCGTAAAATGGAAGGACTATATCAACAGGCTATTGCGCTGCTCAAACAATTGATTGCTATTCCTTCCTTTAGCAGAGCAGAAGATAATGCAGCAGACGCGATGGCTGACTTCTTTATGGAGAGGGGAATAGCGCCAAACCGGATGGGCAATAACGTTTGGGTTGTCAGCAGGCATTATGATAAACAAAAACCAACGCTGCTTCTCAATTCACACCTTGACACAGTGAAGCCAAATCCAGGTTACACACTTGATCCATTTTCTCCCATTACTGAAGATGGTAAACTTTATGGCCTCGGTAGTAATGATGCCGGAGGTCCATTGGTATCGCTCGTTGCAACTTTCCTCCATTTTGAGCCAGATACAACACTGCCTTATAACATCGTGCTGGCTGCCACTGCCGAAGAAGAAATTTCCGGTCCGGGCGGAATAGAAAGTATATGGAACAACCTACCCCCTATTGATTGCGCAATTGTAGGTGAGCCTACCGGTATGGATGTGGCAGTTGCCGAAAAAGGATTGATGGTATTGGATTGTACTACTATGGGCAAGGCTGGTCATGCTGCCAGAGAAGAAGGGGAAAACGCCATTTATAAATCATTGAAAGACATTGAATGGCTCAAAAACTATGAATTTCCCAAGATGTCAGCTATGCTTGGTAAAACGAAAATGTCTGTTACGGTAATTCAGTCCGGTCAGGCGCACAATCAGCTGCCTGCAGAATGTAAGTTCACGGTGGACTGCCGGGTGACTGACGTCTACACACTGGAAGAGGTGTTGGAGACAGTGAGAAAAAATGTAACGTGTGAGGTTAAACCACGAAGCCAGCGACTGAAACCTTCCGGTATCGCTTTCGATCACCCTCTGGTAAAAGCGGGAAAGGCGATCGGGAAAAATCTATATGGCTCGCCTACTACATCTGATCAGGCTTTGATACCTGTGCCTTCCATCAAGATGGGACCGGGCGATTCTGCGCGTTCACATTCTGCAGATGAGTTTATCTATCTGGAAGAGATAGAGAATGGAATTAAGGACTATATTACATTAATTGGGAATCTGAAATGAAACTCTGGCAAAAAAATAAAGACCCCCTAAACGAAGTAAGCCACTTTACCATTGGCAATGATGCTACGCTTGACCAGCACCTTGCCCCTTTCGATGTGCTGGGATCGTTGGCACATATCCAAATGCTGGAATCGATCGGCCTGTTGAAGAAAGAGGAGCTGCAGGCGCTCACAAAAGAATTGATTCGCATCTATCATACTATCGAAGCAGGTGACTTTTCTATTGAAGCCGGTGTAGAGGACATACACTCTCAGATTGAATTGAGTCTCACCCAAAAATTGGGAGACATCGGAAAAAAGATACACAGTGGCCGGTCGCGCAATGATCAGGTTCTCGTTGATATGAAATTATTTATCAGAAACGAAATACAATTCATTGTAGCAGAGGTCAGTGAATTGTTCGACTTGCTTATTTCTCTCAGCGAAAAGCACAAAGCGGATCTCCTTCCCGGACACACACATTTGCAGCTAGCCATGCCTTCGTCATTTGGGCTTTGGTTTGGCGCCTATGCGGAAAGTCTTGTCGATGATTTAATTACGTTGCAAGGTGCTTATCAGGTTGTAAACAAAAATCCACTTGGCTCCGCAGCAGGATATGGTTCTTCATTTCCACTCAACAGAAAAATGACTACTGAGTTGCTGGGCTTTGATGACTTGAATTACAACGTGGTGTATGCACAAATGGGGCGAGGAAAAACAGAAAAGATTGTATCATCTGCATTAAGTACTATAGGAAGTACCCTCGCCAGATTGTCTATGGATGCCTGTATGTATCTGAATCAACATTTCTCATTCATCAGCTTTCCTGAAGAGCTCACTACCGGCTCAAGTATAATGCCTCACAAAAAGAATCCCGATGTGTTTGAGCTGATCCGTAGTCGCTGCAATGCACTACAGGCTCTGCCCTATGAAATTACTTTAATTAATACCAACCTTCCGTCCGGGTACCACCGTGATTTACAAGTGCTCAAAGAAAAACTTTTTCCTGCATTTACTACGCTCAAAGATTGCCTCCGTATGACCAAACTCATGCTTTCAAATATTGAGGTAAGGAAAGACATTTTGAAAGACCCTCAATACAAATTCTTGTTCAGCGTGGAAGAAGTCAACAAACTTGTTTTGCAAGGGGTGCCATTCCGGGATGCATACAAAGAAATTGGTTTGGCCATTGAAAAGGGTAATTTCAGTTATTCCACACAATTGAATCACACGCATGAGGGCAGTATTGGCAACTTGTGCAACAAGGATATACAAAGAATGATGAAAAATGTAGTGACTAAATTTGATTTTGAAAAAGTGAATCAAAGCTTAGGTAAATTACTAAATGCATAAGTCATTGCACGCTTGAAATACTTTGCTTAGAATTAAAATAATCACTTATGAAAACCTTTTTCTTCTTTGCGCTTTTACTAATCACCTTTTCATCCTGTAATCCCGCACAGGAAAAACAAACCAACAGCATTGATTCCACATCTGCAGAAGCGATTTCATTTAGCGGTAAACCTTTGTTTGCGGCCAGCGCTGACTCCACAACACTTTATAAAACAGATAGTATTATCAGCAACATTAAAAGTAAATCCGACCTTACAGAAGAGAATTATATTCTAATAGGACAACAATTGATCGCCAGCAACCGCTTCAAAGCTTCAATTGATGCGTACACAGAAGGGTTGGAGAAATTCCCTGACTCCTTTAAATTATTGCGTCATCGTGGCCACCGGTATATTTCTATCCGTCAACTAGAAAATGCATTTGCTGACCTTCAACGTGCGGAAGAACTCATTCGCGATCAGCAGGATGTGCCCGAATACGATGCCAACGGAAATAGTACCGGCACCTATCAGCATTGGATCTGGTATCACATCGGTTTGTGCTATTTCTTTAATCAGGCTTATATTCAGGCTGCACCCGCATTTGAAAATTGTTTGGCTGCTTCACGCAACAACAAAAACATTGTGGGAGCCAGTGACTGGTTATACCATATTTATATGCGTCTTGGTGAAAAGGAAAAAGCCTCCGCACTATTGGAACAAATCCCAGCCGATATGGATACCGACCGTGAACATCCGTACTTCAGGAGGGTGCTGTTGTATAAAGGGAATATCACACCGGAGGAGCTGGTTGATGTGAATCAGGATCCCGCCAAAACTTCTGTAGATGATGTAACCAAAATGTATGGTCTTGCCAACTGGTATGCCTACCAGGGTGAGAAAGACAAAGCCATGGAACTCTACAAAAAGATTGTACAATCAGAAGGTGGCTGGCCTGGCTTTGCCTACGCAGCAGCGGAGAAAGAGTTGGCCAACGAAGGAAAATAAAGATTGCGGGGTCATCAGCGACCCCACAATCTAAAACTCATCTCACCTATATCCCTGGTCAAATTGTTGCCCCTCCACAGGGACACTGTTGGCCTGATCAAAGGATCTAAATCCTCCGCTAATATTAATTATATAAATGCCACCATCACCAATACCACCTTGCCTTTCCTTTAAAAAATGACATTGATAGTAGTCATTGTAAGTGGTGATTACCTTATACACACCATTAAGCACATAAGTTCTATAAACTTGAGTGTTCATTGCTCCCATCAGCACATTACTACTACTTATAGTCACGTCATTCTTGGTTGCACTACTCGAATATATTTGCCACCGGCCAAAGTAGTTGCTGGGTAGAACAGTTTCTACCCAACCCGATTCCGGTTGATTTTGAATTGCCTGACTTCCGGTAGAAAAGTTGGCAGATGAATTGAGGTTATTTAGATCCCAATACGAATATTGACTATCTCCAGCTTGCACCATTTGTGCATCTTGTGAGCGATTACCACCAGATGATAAATTTAGTCCGCTTAACTTATTCTTTATCCAGAACTTGGTTGAAGGATTTCCATTAATTGACCATGCCGCTCCATCCCCTGGAGTTGAGGTCAGCTTGAGCGGAGCATTGACATTAGTAGCTCCAAAATTTGCAATGTAAAGCCCACTAGAAACGTTCCTGATTCTATAAAAGCCACCTCCAATATTAACGAACTCCCACACTGCCTGAGGGCCCGCTCCCGAATTGTGTATCACACTACTCCCCTGACTGTTTCCATTTATACTAAGATAACTTGAGTGCGCACCATTGACTATATTATACTTACCATTGGTGTCTACCTGAGCCGTACACAGCCCGGAAGTAAAAATTGCTAAAGCCACAAGACAAGTCTTCATTTTCTTTTTTGGTTTAGGTTTAGGATTGATTTGATCAATACAGACTATAATTTTATGTAAATGTGAGCTCCTATCCAATGTCAATTTTCGCACCAAGGGAAACAAAAGGTTGAAAAACCGATCGAAATGTTTGAATTTTGCCCTCTATGCAGCCAAACGCACTTTTAGTTATTATTCTATCAATCTCAGCGATCAGTTTTCTTTTTGACCAGATACTGGACTATCTCAACCTGAAAGCTCAACGAAAAGACATTCCCGAAGAGATTGCTTCATTCTACGACAAAGAAAAGTACCTCAAGTCGCTGGCCTATCACCGCGATCAAACGAAGTTCTCCTTTCTAACTTCCGCCTTTGGTTTCATATTGTCTTTCAGCATGTTGTTATTTGGCGGCTTCGGTTGGCTGGACGGCTTACTCAGACCTTTGTTCGACAATGATATTTTCCTGGCACTCGCATTCTTTGGATGTATCATCATTGCATCTGATATTCTTACACTCCCCTTTCAGTGGCATTCTACTTTCGTAATTGAGGAGCGCTATGGGTTTAACAAAACAACCGTTAAAACCTTTGTAGCGGATAAACTAAAAGGATACTTGCTCGGTTCGGCAATCGGAGGAGCATTGCTGTCGCTGCTTATCTACAGCGTTTATCAGATTGGTCCGGATTTCTGGATTTGGTTCGGAATTTTAGCGGCTGTATTTATACTGTTCATCAATATGTTTTATACTTCACTTTTTCTGCCGCTATTCAACAAGCTAACACCACTGGGTGAAGGAGAACTCAAAAATGCTATCGAAGCCTTTTCCAAAAAGGTAAATTTCCCTTTGGACAGCATTTTTATCATGGATGGATCGAAGCGTTCAAAAAAAGCCAACGCATTCTTTTCCGGTATAGGTAAGAAAAAAAAGATAGTCCTCTTCGACACGCTGGTGGAAAACCATACTACGGATGAACTGGTGGCGGTGCTGGCTCATGAAGTAGGCCACTTCAAAAAGAAGCATATTTTGTGGAGCTATATACTCTCAGTGCTGCAGGTGTTTTTCACCTTGTTTATTCTTTCATTGATGGTCTTCAATGAAGACTTGTCGTTTGCATTGGGTGGACAGGTGCATGCCATTCACCTGAATCTTATTGCTTTTATGATTTTATTCTCTCCGATTTCAGGTGTCACCGGATTGCTCATGAGTATGTACAGCAGAAAAAATGAATTTGAAGCAGACGCTTACGCTAAAGAAACATATAGTGGTGAGGCCATGTCAAAAGCATTGAAAAAACTGTCTGTTGATTCACTCAGCAATCTGTATCCGCATCCGCTTTATGTTTTCTTTCACTACTCCCACCCTCCGCTACTAAAACGGCTGGAGGCAATACGAAGTTAGTTTCCGGATTCTTGGTTTTGGATTCAGCAAGCTCCAGTATCCAGCAACCAGTATCCAGTGTCCAGTATCCAGTACCCAGCATCCAGTATTACTTCCTCCATACAATAAGCCTGTTCCTTACTTCAAAGGATTTAAGGTGGAATGCTTCGGCAATGTATTCAATAGTATCCTGCTGATAAATGAATACGTGTGTGGGGTCATTTTTGTAGTACCAATTTTGAAATGGAATATCCGGTGTATACAGATGTGTCATGCAGACCAACGCTCCCTGCGGGGCAAGCATTTCATAAAGTTTATCAAACTCAATGGCGGGGTTTTGGAAATGTTCAATCACTTCGCAGCATACAATATAATCGTAGGTTTTGGTCAGCAAGAATTTATCATTTGCGAAATATGGATCGTATTCCATAATCTGAAAACCATTCTCCTTCAGAATTTTGGATATGACCGGGCCTGTTCCGGCACCAAAGTCAAGGCCGGTACTGGCTGGAGAAAAAGTGTTAAGCACAAAGGATGTAATCGGTGACACAAATTGCTGGTAGCCTGGATCATTCACATCATTGTTGTGCTGCTCATACCTTTTTCTTTCCTCCTCGCTGCTGATAAAATTATTGCAGTTTCTGAAAATCCCCGAACAATGACTGCATAGATAAAATTCTTCCTTAAAAAAGGGTTTTCCAACATGATGGCACAAGGGACAATTCATTTAGCGATACGCGTCACTTCTCTATCTTTACTTTGCACAATTTACACAATATAGACTTTCAGGACGCAGCAGAACCCTACCGATAGGAATCGGTTGCTTACATTTTAGGCAAATGCCAAAGTCAGATGTTCCATAGGAATCCAACACTCGGTTTAGGGCAACCAATTTTGACTCTGCTTGTCTCAGCGAGGCTTCAACAATGCTTCTATTATTAATGGCATCCATTCTGGAAACACGGCCAATGGCATCATCCGGGGCAACCGGTTTGCTCATTTCCTTAAACTCGGCAATCTTGATTTCGGTATTTTTAATTTCTTCCAGAATTCTGCTCCAGATCACGGTTTCTTTCATTTCTAGTTTCTTTGTAGGACACTCGTTTTTTATAAAAACGACTCTGCGATATGCAATATGATCCAAATTACTAAATTTAAAAGGTGATTACGCCAAAGCGGGAGTAGCTCAGTTGGTAGAGCGGCAGCTTCCCAAGCTGCAGGTCGCGAGTTCGAACCTCGTCTCCCGCTCTAAACAATAAAAAAGATAAGTAAATTAGGCTCATTAAACTGCAAAAGGGCGACCGAAGTCGCGCCGTCAGGCAGGCAGGGGTTCGAGACCCGTTTCCCGCTCAGTTGACTCTAAGACCTGTGACACTGAACACCAAACAAAAGAGACCGGACTTTCGTCCGGTCTCTCCGCATTAAGCCAAATGAACCTAAGTTTGGATTACTTTCTTGGGGACACTACCTTGGCCACCGGATTGACAACAGCTACTTTACCGTCGACAATCATCAGGTTTACCCTTTTAGTCAGGTTGGCATCTTCAAAGTCCACCATATACGATCCGTCAGGAAGATTGCGCAGGTCATACTGCACGGCATAAGATGGAATGCCTTTTACCATTTTAGAATAAAGCACCTGTCCTTCGTCATCCCTTAGGGAAATTCGTACTTTTCCATCGATAGCGTTAAGGAACAATCCGATGGTTTTTTCTCCGGATACCGCCACTTTCACGGGCAATTCCGCACCTGATGCGCTAACTACCACAGCAAGCATAATAGCTGCTGCTACAAATCCGTTTTTAATCATTTTTTTCATAGTTGTCATTTATTAAGTTTTGTCGTTGCTTATACAGCATCAACTTCATGACAAAAGTAGAGCAACGGGGTGCGCCCAACTCCCAATGGATTGGCCACTTTATATGGATAATTGTCTTTGAATACATGCATTAAAAAAATATTGGTTAATTTTGCATATAAACAGGCTAATTTAGCATAGTTGCCCTCTATATTAAATGATCAACTTGTGCACATGAAAAGTGACGGTGGAACGATGAAAAAGGTAAGAGCGGAATTTGAATCGATACAACCCACTTTTGGAAGTTCTTTCTTTGTAAAACAATTCAACAGAAAATCGCAGAATAAAGCACCCACCTGGCATTTCCATCCAGAGCTCGAACTGGTATATGTCAGTGAAGGAAGTGGACGAAGGCACATTGGCCAGCATCTTTCTTATTTTAATGATGGAGACCTGTTGCTCATTGGGTCTAATCTTCCTCACCACGGATTTACCGATCGCCTTACGGGAAATGCCTCCGAAACTATTGTACAGATGAAACCGGATTTCTTGGGCACTTCATTTTTTAGTATTCCCGAGATGCAATCAGTAGAGAATTTGTTTGAAAAAGCAAAGATGGGTCTGGCCTTTCACAGTAAAACGAAAGAGGACGCAGGAGCCCGACTAAAGAAACTTGAAAAAACGGAACCGTATGACCGGTTAATAAAGTTGTTGGAGATTCTGAATGATCTTGCCAACACGGATGAATATATACTATTAAATAGCGAAGGAATGGTACTGGAAGTAAGCCCGCAGGATAATGACCGCATGAATACTATTTTTGGTTTTGTGCGAAAACATTTTCAGCGATCCATAACACTTGAAGAAGTTTCGGACTTAGCCCATATGACGATTCCCTCCTTTTGCCGATTTTTCAAGAAAAAATCCGGAAAGAATTTTACCAAATTTGTAAACGAGTACCGGCTGGTGCATGCCTCCAAACTGTTATCGGAAGAGACCACAAGCATTTCACAAATTTGCCTCGAGTGTGGTTTCAACAACTTCTCACACTTCAATAAAGAGTTCAAACTTTTTACAGGCAAAAGCCCATCAGCTTATCGCAATGAGTTAAAGAAAATAATCACTTAACAACAGGCTGTCGATTGATTTTGATCCGACCCTTTGTTTGATTGATTCAAGAAGTCTTTTTCTAAGCTACCTGTCCTTCCCCTAAATCATCGCGACCTATTAGCGTTGAAAACGCATTGTGCGAACATCCTCGTTGCAAACGAGGACGAGAATAGGGGTTGGCCATCGTGACGGTAAGCTATCAGTCAGTGAAAGCAGCCATGTTCAATCCGATAGACTCGGTGCGGAAAGAGTAAGTGTTATCAAGTTCAGAGCTCCCAACTGAACTGAATTTTAATGAAGGAGAATATTTTTTTTATTTGCGTAACAAAAGTGAAACTAATCTATTATATTCACGTTTGTTAAGTAAATAACCTAGCAATTAGGCGTCAAGACACCTTCAAGGTGTCAGAAGCCTCGTAATGTTAACTAAGTAAAAATTTTATGACCCAACAATCTCTTGGCGAGTTTGAAGAACTCGTATTGCTGATGGTAGCTGCTCAACACGATGAAGCCTATGGCGTAGCCATACTCGAAGGCCTCGAAGAAAAATTAAAAAAGAAAGTAAACATTAGTGCTGTTCACGTAGCCTTAAAACGTATTGAAGACAAAGGCTTTGTCAAGTCGCGTTTTGGCGGCATTACCGAAGATCGTGGCGGCAGACGAAAGAAGTTTTATGTGATCACTGCATTGGGGAAAAAAATGCTCGACAGTCAGTATGCGTTGCGTACGAGTATTTATCAGCAAATTCCTAAAATTTCTTTTGGATGAACCAATTAGATACAAGACACAAGATGTAAGTAGCAAGATGAGGTTAGGCTAACGATGCTATCTTATGTCTTAAGTCAAATGTCTTACACTTACGTCCAATAAACAATGAGAACAACTCCACCCAAACGTCCCCTTCAATTCCTCCGCTGGTTTTGCCGCGAAGAGTATCTCGAAGAGATTGAAGGCGACTTGACGGAGGTTTTTATAAAACAAACAGAGAACAATCCGCGCAAAGCGAAATGGAAGTTTGCCTGGAGTGTGAGCAAATATTTCAGGCCGGAGTTTATGAAGTCGTTTAAAAGTTATCAACCAAATGCATACAGTATGTACAAAAATTATTTTACAATTGGGTGGCGAAACCTTCTTCGTCAGAAGGGTTTTTCTTTTATCACAATTTTTAGTTTGGCAATGGGCATGAGCGCCTGCGTGCTCATTATGCTATATGTGATAGACGAAATGAGTTATGATAGACACCACACGGATGGGGATAGAATCTATCGGATTGCCATGGAAGCAAGAGGTGAAAAATGGGTAGCCGCCTCCGCACCCATGGCAGAAGGCTTGCGGGAAGACTTTCCAGAAATAGAACAAGTTGTTCGACTTTTGCATTTTCCGGGTGCTGAAAAAGTGTTGCTAAAAGATGAGCAGCGTGATAAACAATTCTTTGAGACTAACTCCTATTATGTTGATTCTACCTTCTTTCAATTATTCAGCTATGATTTTAAGTATGGTGATATCCGTACCGCACTTCATCAGCCAAACTCCATTGTCATCTCAGAGGAGTTAGCCGCCAAATTCTTTGGGGATGAAAATCCCATTGACAGTGTATTAAAGGTAGAGACATCCTTTGGTGAATTTAGTTACACGGTAAGGGGAGTATTTAAAAACACGCGTAACAAATCGCATATACCTTCCAATATTCTCTTCTCCATGAATAATGGCGATGTAGGTAGCTGGGTCAAAATGCAAACCGGCTGGTCATCAAATAGTATTTTCCATACCTACGTAAAATTAAAGGAAGGAACAGACGCCAAGTATTTTGAAAGCAAGTTGGGTGATTTCTTGAAACGAAACAGCGGAGAGGATTTTAAGACGGCTGGTTTTGTGCCCAAACTTTTTATTCAACCCCTAGAAGATATTTATCTCCACTCCAACTATGGTTATGAAGTGGCAACCAACGGAAATATCAAATATCTTTACATCTTCACTTCTATTGCTGCATTTTTACTTTTGATAGCGTGCATCAATTTCATGAATTTGAGTACAGCGCGCGGCGAGAAAAGGGCCAAGGAGGTGGGACTAAGAAGAGTGGTGGGTGCGGTCAGGAGTTCATTGATCAGTCAGTTCCTGAGCGAATCCTTATTAATGAGCGGACTGGCTCTGGTACTTGCCTTTTTACTTATTCAAGTATCGCTTCCGGTTTTTAATCAACTCACTGATAAGGAACTGTCACTACTACAAATACCTAATCTTTATGGTTGGCTGATTGTATTGACCCTTTCAACTGGGTTGTTATCCGGATTATATCCAGCGTTCTATTTGTCTTCTTTCAAGCCCGTCACTGTACTCAAAGGAAAAATGATGAGCACCCTATCAGCCGTATCAATACGTAAAGGGCTTGTGATTTTTCAATTTACCATTTCGACTATACTAATAGTGGGGGCCATTGTGACAGGGCAGCAAATGAACTACTTAAGCAGTCAACGCCTAGGGTTTGACAAAAGTCAAAAAATCATTCTTCCCCTACAAACCAGTGAATCGATAGCCAGTGGGCATACGCTGGCCCATGAACTACTTAATCAATCGCAAATCGTTAATGCGGCCATTGGTGGTGATTATCCCGGTATTCGAAGCGTAACCAGTGTGCTTTTCTATGGTGAAGGGAAATTGGTAACCGAAAACGTGGATATTCATACTACATATGCGGAGCCTGGGTATATCAAAACACTGGGCATCGAGCTTTTGAGGGGAAGAGAATTTGCTAAGAATTTAGTTAACGATAAGGATGCCTTGATTCTAAATGAGACAGCTGTTAACGACTTAGGCTATACTCTCGACAATGCAGTCGGTAAAAATGTGTATTTTGATTTAGAAGGCACCACCCGATCGATGACCATCATCGGAGTAGTAAAGGATTATCATTTTCAGAGTCTTCATCAAAAAGTAAAACCAATGACAATGTCCGTTGCCCCTCTCTTTAGCGGACCTAACTTTTTTTTAATACTGAACACTAAGAGCCGTGATTATTCTCAATTGCTTGAAACTATTCAGAAAACCTGGAAGCGGATCAACCCCGGCTCCCCATTTGCTTATTCTTTCCTGGATCAGGACTTCCAACGGAATTATGAAAAGGAGGAATTTACGCTGCAACTCATCCGCTACTTTACGATGATTGCCATTATTATTGCTTGCCTTGGTTTATTCGGATTGGCAAGCTTTACAGCCGAACAACGCGTGAAAGAAATAGGGATTCGCAAAGTGCTTGGCTCAAGCATATCACAGATTGTGGTTCTGTTGTCTAAAGATTTTTTAAAGCTGGTGATTATCTCCTTCATTATTGCCTCGCCTATCGGGTATTATGTAATGGCAGAATGGCTTCAGGGCTTTGCCTACCATGTAAATGTTAGCTGGGGAGTATTTGCTGTGGCAGGTATCGCTGCAGTTTTGATCGCCCTAACAACGATTAGTTTTCAATCGATTAAAGCTGCGTTGATGAACCCGGTAAGTAGTTTGAAATCCGAATGAAAAATTGGCGGTTGCTAGTTGGCAAGTACAGAACCCGACCTGCCGCCTGCATACGGCCAACTTGACAAAAAGAGAGACTTGAAAAAAGAAAAAACATATCCGCCCAAACGCCCCCTCCAATTCCTCCGCTGGTTTTGCCGCGAAGATTATCTCGATGAAATTGAAGGAGACTTGATAGAGGTTTTTATTAAAGAATGTGAAGTCGATCAGCGCAAAGCGAAATGGAAGTTTGCCTGGAGTGTGATAAAGTATTTCAGGCCGGAGTTTATGAAGTCGTTTAGAAATTTACATCAACTAAATTCAGCTAGTATGCTCGAGAATTATTTTAAAATCGGATGGAGAAATCTTCTAAAGAACAAAGGATATTCGTTCATCAACATAGGCGGACTAGCACTGGGCATGACCGTAGCCATGCTCATTGGTTTGTGGGTGTTTGATGACTTGTCATACAACAAGCATCAGAGAAATTATGAGAGCGTGGCAGCCGTGCTTCAGCATAACACTGAAGATGGTAGAATCGAGACGGGGACGTCTCAATCGTATCAACTCGGCTCTGAACTTCGCGAAAGTTATGGAAGTTATTTTAAATATGTGGTGATGTCTTCTTTTGCCGGTAGTTCCATTCTGGCACATGAAGAAAAAGTATTTTCCATCACCGGCTGCTTTATGGAGTCGGACGGCCCCGAATTGCTATCGCTGCAGATGATGAAGGGAACCAGCACCGGTTTGAAAGACCCTAGCTCACTTCTTCTTTCTGCCTCTGCTGCCACTATCTTTTTCGGTGCAGACGACCCCATCGGCAAAGTATTAAAACTTGACAACAGTGTTGATCTTAAAGTAATCGGTGTGTATCAGGATGTTCCTGATAACTCATCGTTTAGTGGAGAACTCGCATTCATTGCACCACTCGAGATACTGGTTAATAGAGGTGGTAGAAGTTTCGGATGGGGCAATAACTGGCTTCAGGTGTTTGTTCAGTTGGCCGAAAATGTGGACTTGCAACAAGCATCCAGCGCCATTAAAGAAGCTAAAATGAAAAATGTGAATGATTACGATAAACGTTTCAAGCCCGAACTTTTCCTACACCCCATGTCTAAATGGCATTTGTATCCCGATTTTATAGATGGAGTAAATGTTGGTGGACGTATTGAGTTCGTTTGGTTGTTGGGCTTAATCGGTGTTTTTGTTGTCTTGCTTGCATGTATCAATTTTATGAATCTGAGCACGGCACGTTCGCTAAAGCGTAGCAAAGAAGTGGGTGTTCGAAAGGTAATTGGTTCGGGGCGTGGCCAGCTCATCCGCCAATTTTTTATTGAGTCATTGCTGGTGGTGACATTGGCTTTTATCTTCTCCATTTTACTCGTTAACCTTTTCTTACCTTGGTTCAATCTAATTGCCGGTAAGAATATTCGGATTGATTGGCTAAACCCATTGTTGTGGGTGGCATTGTTCTCCTTGGCACTTGTAATCACGTTTCTTTCCGGAAGTTATCCATCTTTTTATTTGTCTGCGTTTAGCCCTATCAAAGTACTCAAGGGCACTTTCCGGGTTGGAAAATATGCAGCCCTGCCGCGCAAAGTGTTAGTCATAGTTCAATTCTCGGTCTCGGTTATTCTCACTATCGGCACTGCCGTGGTCTATCAGCAAATCCAGTTTGCTAAAGACAAACCGATAGGCTATGAGTTAAATGGACTAGTGACCGTACCCATTCAAACCCAGGAAGTAAAAAAGAATTACGCTACGTTGCGAAATGAACTGCTGGCCAGCGGTATGATTGCTGAAGTATCCACTTCTGAAACCACCGTAACGGATATGTGGTGGTCAGACTGGGGGTTTGAATGGAAAGGTAAAGATCCTAATTCGCCTGGCCATATCTATAGAGGTGCGATTGACTATGAATTTGGGAATACCATCGGCTGGAAAATAAAAGAGGGTCGAGATTTTTCCAGAGACTTCCCTTCCGACTCATCTGCTTTTATACTTAACGAAGCGGCCGTAAAGTATATGGGTTTAACGCATCCGATTGGTGAGAACATTCGATTCTATGGAAGAAATTATACCGTAATTGGTGTAGTGGAGGATATGGTTACTCAATCGCTTTACGAATCGAATAAGCAAACAATCTTCGTCATAGATCGATTTGATCGTGCAAACTTCATTAATGTTAAGATTAATCCGGAAGCAGGAGCAAGTAAGGCTATAGCCGAATTGAATAACCTTTTTGTAAAGCATAATCCGAATACACCTTTCGAATACAAGTTTACAGATGATGAATTTGCGGAGAAGTTTTCCTTAGAAGCACGGGTTGGACAATTGGTAGGCATTTTTGCATCAGTCGCCATTTTTATCAGTTGCCTGGGCTTGTTTGGTCTGGCTTCTTTCATGGCAGAACAACGCATGAAAGAGATTAGCATCCGCAAAGTACTGGGAGCTACCGTTTCAGGTTTATGGCAAATGCTTTCCAGGGATTTTGTTATTCTGACAGTAGTGTCGTGCCTGGTGGCAACTCCCATCGGTTATTATTTAATGAACAATTGGTTAAACCTATACGAATACCATACTACTATTTCGGGATGGCTTTTGTTAGCAATTGGAATGGGTGTTTTGGTTATAACATTAATCACGGTTAGTTTTCAAGCAGTGAGAGCAGCGCTGGCGAACCCGGTAGATAGTTTGAAATCTGAATGAAAATAGCTCATCCCAAGCATCCTCGCCAATTTCTCCGCTGGTTCTGCCACGAAGACTATCTCGAGGAGATACAGGGTAAATCTGACTTCCTCATCCTTAGCAACATTCCACGCAGCGTTAAAAAACGCATTGTTCGTACATCCTCGTTGGAAACGAGGACGAGAATAGGGGATATGTATGTGCCATGGCCAAATATAACTACTACCTAGGGATTTTAAAATTCCTAATTATTAAAAGTTCGACATGCACCAAAAAAGGCTAACATGTCGGAATAGCCTTGATCTTTCAACAATTGCTTCTTCAGTACCCTTTGCTCCAGTCCAACTCTTCCTTTAATTATCGGTCTTCATCCTGTTAGTGCCTGTCCGCCAAGATGAAGTGAATCGGGATCACCATGCGTTGTCTCACGGGGTTACCACGCTGCTTTGCGGGTTTCCATTTAGGGGAGGTCTCCAATACCCGCATCGCCTCTTCATCACAACCGAGGCCTATCCCCTTAACCACCTTAAAATCGGCAAGGGATCCGTCCTTGTTCACAATAAATTCCACAAACACCTTTCCTTCTATAGCCATCCTACTTGCCTGGGCAGGGTATTTTATCCTTTCCCCTACGTATTTGTAAAATTCTTTTAGCCCGCCAATGGGCTCAGCTGGAGTTTCAACGATAGTAAAAATAGTCTCCGTTTCCTCCTCCTCCATGGCTTCAATCACGGGCCTTAGTTTAATCTCCTCCAGTCGTGTGTCCTGATTCATTTCAATATCAATATTGACCTTCACCTCCTCGACGATTTCTTCTTCATTCGGCACTTCGATAAATGTTGGTTGCGTTATGGCTGCCGGAGGTGGTGGTTGAATTTCTGTAAGCGGCACTTCGTTAAGTATTTCAAATGAATTCACAGACCGATTCAGTATATCGGCTACATCTTTATCATAGCTTTTCCATTCAAAAGCCATGATCACCAAACACAAGGAGAGCGCCAAACTGAATCCAAAGATCAGGCTCCTGTATTGCATCAAGTCAGCTTTCGGATTTTTTTTGATTTCGAGGCTCATACTATTACTATTAGAGGTTAGCCGTTTTTGTCAAATAAAACTAGCAGCCTGCTTTCTTGAAATGAATGATCTCTGTCATCAACGGAACTAATTGAAGTCAATCAACGACCCAATACATGTCAGCCTATTTTGGTTTTTCAAACCAGTGACTGATTTTGAAGGAAAGTTTTGGCTATTCCCAATGGCCTCATGATGTAGCGCTTCTTATTAATATGACCCAGCTGTCTGGTTAATATGTCGTCAAGGGTCTTAATGGTTTTTACAATGTACTTCCCCTTGTTTAGCATGACGCACTCGGCTTTCACGCCCATAGCAGCATCAGTGATTTCAGAGCGGGTTGCATAACCGGTCTTATTTAAGGTCTCCAATACCTGCGTAGCCCAGATCACCGGCACATGTGCTGATTCGCATATCCAGAGTATTTCTTCCTGTATTTCGCTTAACCTTTCAAAGCCTATCTCCACGGCAAGATCACCACGGGCAATCATCACACCTATGGCTTCATCCTTCATACCCTCTATCAATAGGGCAGGCAAGTTCTGTATGGCGGCCAATCTTTCAATCTTGAGAATAATGGATGGCTTTTTGTTCCCCATATGCTTGCTGATCTCTTCGCGGAGCCACGATACATCCTCCGGGCTACTGACAAAAGAGAATCCAACCATATCGGCATGATGGCATATAAAGGGTAAGTTGGCCATATCTTCTTTGGTAAGAGCACCAATGGATATTTCCGAATCCGGCAAGTTGATGCCTTTCTCCGGCCTCAGAAAAGGTTTTTTAGTGGATATCCCCACAATTTCAACCATAGCCTCCTGAGGACTAGCCTCCAACACGCGTGCTTCAAACTTTCCATCATCAAAAAAGAGGTGTTCTCCTGGTTTGATCATTTTCAGAATTTCTTCAGGCTCCACAAATATGATTGGTCTATCCTTTTTGCTTAAAACAACCTTTTGATTAGAGATTGACAGGGGCCAGAGACGTAATTCACTACCTTCCTTAACAGGCAATAACGCTGCAAACGGTTCCTCCCTTGTACACAAGTGATGTATCCTGATTTTGGGGCCACCCAGATCCATATAGATCTTACAATTTCTTCCGGTTTTTGCAATAGCTTTCTTAAGGATATTTATCATTTTCTCCCAGACCTTGGGTGTATCATGAGCACAATTAATGCGAGCCACCGACATGCCCGCATTCAGCATCTCTTCCACCAGCATGCGTTTTTGCATCAGTTCTGATGAAAAGGTAACCATGATATGTGGTCTGTCTTTGACAGGAAAGATGCCCAGTAATTGCTCGGCATGCCTGAGCCTTAACTTCGAGGCCATCTCATAATCGCAAAGCAATGGCAGCATCAGATTCTCCTTATTCAACCATTGCAGCACTTTTAGTACCTGACTCAGGGTATGACTCTCTGAGTTGGTAAATGATGACAACCCCATGTGGTGTAATAACTCCTGCGATTCCCTAATCTCCTGACTACGCAGAACAAGGTAGTGTATCAGGTTGGCGCCGCTTAACCTGAAATTGTCGTGCATACCTTCCAGTTGAGGCTTGAACATGGCCTCCGCTTCTTTCATCTCTTTTACAATGAATTCCAACTGGCTGATGACCTTGTCCTTACTTAAAGCCTGCAGCGAACTAAACGATACCGTTTTCATGACGTTTTTTGTGTACCTGAAATTCCTGCCGGTGGGGGTAAATTCCAATGATGCTAGTCATGCCCGGCATTGACATCTTGGGTTGAAATTCCGGTGTCGGTGTCGCATTTTTAAATAATCTTATGAAACCCAGCCCAGAAAAATATGCTAAAAAGCGGTTGACCCGGATGAGGGCACACCTCAAAAGCTATGATCGTATCCCTGACGCTGAGTTGCTTCACCAAGTGAGGGTGGAGATCAAACGCATAAAAGCGTTGCTGGCATTGCTACAGTATCACGATAATAAATTCAATGCCGACAAGGCATACCTTCCCTTCCGAGATATCTTCAGGGCCTGCTATGCCATACGTGAGCCTGCTGTGATGAGTGAATTTTCCAAAAAGTTTTCGAAGCAAAAGGGGAAGCAGTCAGGCACGGATAAAGTCACCATCAAGAAGTTTAGAAAGCAGATTCCCCGCTTCCTGGAGACTGTAGACAAAAAAGGCAGGAAGCTATTACGGAAAATAAAAAAAGTATCTCCAGGAACGTTGGAGCGTTATCTGAAAAGACAGAAGGAAACGCTGAAGAAAAAACTTTCTCGCTCCATCCACTCACACGACCTGCACAAGACCCGCAAGCAGGTGAAGGAGATCATGTACCTGGAAACCATAGCGCTGGAGCGTGAAGACCGTAATCCGTTTTTTGCAGAAGTTGCCGAACTGATCGGCACCTGGCACGACCGTATGGTGTATATAGACAAATTAAGAAAAAACAAACCTCAGCCAATGGAAGAGATCAGCGTACTGCGTGCGGAAAACAGCAAAGATTTGAGAACGTTAAGGGCTCTCATTTATAGGGATTTCATTACAATATCTGAACAACAAGCTATTTCCAAAGTCAAGGGTAAATGAGTTATTTGAAACCTCGGGCTTCAGGCTGACTGCCCTGAAACATCTCCTGTTTATTGTTGCCGCCATCAGTGAGGAGTTTCTATACCGGGGATTACTGTATGCCATATGTACGATCTATGTTGATCGCTTTTGGTTTGCAGCCTGTATCACGGCATTAGTATTTTCCGCTGGTCATATCAAGCAAGGGTTCTAGGGTTTTCTTTTTACATTTCTTATTGGTCTGCTACTCCAGGTATCCTATTCCTTAACCCACTCACTGCTTGCTTTAGGGCTTATTCATTATATTATTAATGTTTCTGCGGATTGGTTGAACGTAAAGAAGGGATAAAATTTTACATTCCGACAACCAGCAGGCAAGACTGACCAAACTATGGTTTTAGCTGATTAAAAAAATTAAGGAATAATGGGATACAACGGGATTACCGGAATCAATTCAAGTCAAATTGCCTAGAAAATAAAAGATCAGGCGATTTGCATGATCTTTTCACAAAAATCCTTGATTATGGTCTTTATTTATGCACTGCGCATTTCCGCCATTTTATTTCGTTCATTCTGCAATTCCCTGGAGAGCTTCATTTGTTTTTCAAGGGCTTTGCGTTTGTAATTTTCATATTCTGTACTGATCATATTTTCGGCATCGATCTTTTCTTTTAAGGATTCGTACATCATCCTTAGTCTGCCCGTAGCCAATCCCAGCAGAAGAAGCATTCCCAGAAATACAAATCCAACCATCCCAATAAAAAAACCTTTTGTAAAGTCTAGCCCTAAAACCCTTATGTGTGTACTTGCGTGGGCTACATCTGCCATCGATTCCTCTTTCTGCCTGATGGCCGCTATTGACACGTTCAGTTCTTGCTGTAGCTTAAACGTTTCATCATGTGCTGCGGCCAACTGAGCCCGTATCTCTTTAATGGAATCATTGGTAAGTCTCCACATACCATCCAAAATATACTCTCTAATCACCTTGTATTCATTAAAAGTTTCTGACTTTTCTTTCATCAGTGAGTAACGCTGGTTTAGCGTCTTCTCATCCTTAGCGATGGCTTGCTCTGCGGCTGTCTGAGCAAAGGAACCTATTTGAGTAAGCAAACAACACAGGCTAATTACGAATTTCATAGGTCAGGTGTTTATGTGTTTTGAGATAACCAGTTTTCAAATTTTAGTTGAAGGATGACAAACATATATTGTGCTATTGACTATTACTATGCAAACAGAACAAAGCACCATATAGGTCGCCTAATTAAACTATCTATCGATAAATGAATCGAGTGATCCTAGACTTATCACGTCTCATTCGAAGGCGGTTATTTTGAATCGAATGGTCAAAAATTATATTAGTGCTCTGAAGCTGCTTCAAAATAGTTGATTATAAAGTAGTTGTGTGAAAAATTACCAGTTTAATACAAATATTGAAAATCAATATTACCTCGGGGTTATCGTATCAAGGTCATTGCCTCATTTGTGGGGTAAATACCATTGGGGATTTCTACGCTAATTCCGCATGATAGGCTATCAACTTCATTTTCTATTGATTTTAAGAAGATTTTTTGGTAAACTTTGTAAGTACCAAACTCCTTAAAAGTATGAGCCTAGTTACAAAAATTGAGGGCTGGGGTAACTCTCACAGGCCCGGTTGGCTTGATTTTCTTCGAATAATTCTTGGCCTGTTTATTACTTTCAAAGGCTTTGAGTTCATGTTCAATATAGAGGGGCTCAGAGGAACCACGGCCGGAATGGATATGATGTTTAGTGGGGCGGCTCTGGCTCACTACGTCATCTTTGCCCATGCACTTGGAGGACCGCTTATTATTTTTGGTCTTTTCACCAGGATCGCAAGCCTTATCCAGGTTCCCATTTTGATTGGGGCGGTTATATTTGTGAATTATCCAAAAGGATTTCTTTCCGTTGGCAATCACATGGAACTTGAAATATCACTGATTGTGCTTGCCGGACTTATAACTTTTATGGTGTTTGGTGGTGGTAAATTTTCAATTGACGAAAAGCGAAGAAAGGATGTGGCTAGTGCCTGAAACGGCCTTAATTTACTGATCTGCAATTTTTCCATCGCCATCAATTGCCGGGGTAATTTTTAGTTGTCAGTTAATGCACTGAATTATTGGTTATATATAAATAGACAGTTGAATAGGGCTTCTATTCATTGTTACTATGGTTTTACCAATTTGAACGCATGCGTCCATTCATTTCTAATAAATCCCGGAATGCACCACAACATACACAGCGGTTCAATGGCGCGGGCTGATTCTACTTTTCCAAAATCATCGGCCTCCCATCCGAATTGATCTAAAATATCGGTTACTGTTTTCTTGGCCTGATCATCATTGCCGCAAATAAACATGGTAGGTTTTCCGGATGGAAGCACTGGATTTACCATCAACAAATTTCCAACACTATTATAGGCTTTAACAAATTTGGCCTCAGGCGCCAACTTTTGAAGGCGCTCCATCAATGAATCACTGGGTGAAGTAAAAAACTGCAGTACACCATTTACGGGTGGAGTCTCAGCAATTGGATTAGTGGCATCAATGACTACCTTCCCCGCCAGATGACGGGATAACGATTTAACAAGTGATTCCGCAGCCGTTCCTTTTACTGCCAATACAATGACATCACCAAACGATGCTGCATCTTCAAAACTTCCCGTTTCTGCTCCTGGAGATTTTGATTTCCACTCATCCAGTTTTTTAGGATCCCTGCTCCCTACTTTTACCTTATGCCCATGCTTTAGAAAGCCGCCAGCCAATACTGTCGCAACCTGGCCTGAACCCAGAACACCTATTTTCATTGCTTCCATAATATTCTATTGATTAACATAATTTTAAGAGTTTATTTCAATCCCAATACAACAAAACTGATTCACCTAATGTTCAAAAAAGCCATTTCATTTTTAGTATTGATTTTCATTGTGGTTGCCACGACTCGAGGACAAATAAAAACACAGGAGCAAATAAAAATTGCATCAAGGAATGAATTGCAAAGTGCCGTTTTCTCCTTTAGGGAATTTCTGGCAATTCCCAACGATGGCCACTATCCTGAGCAGGTCACTAACAATTTAAACTGGATAAAAACAGCCTTTGAAAACCGGGGATTTGAAACCGCCGTGATTGAGACGCCAGGCGCGCCTCATGTCTTTGCTGAAAAGAAGTTCGTTAAGAAAGGAAAAACTGTTTTGTTTTACCTTCAAATTGATGGCCAGCCGGTAGATGCATCCGCATGGAATCAGGATAATCCATTTGTTGCGGAATTAAAGGAAAAAAATGATGTAGCCTGGATAAAAATGGATTGGTCCGCACTTGATAATTCGTTCAACCCGGAGTGGAGAATCTATGCGCGCTCAACATCTGATTCCAAGGGGCCGGCTATGTGTTTTCTTACAGCGCTAAGCATCCTTGAAAAAAATAAGGTAAAACCCAATTTCAACATTAAAGTGATTATGGACTTTCAGGAAGAAATGAGTTCACCCCAACTTGAATGGGTTGTGAAAAACAACGTAGCACTGCTGCAGGCAGACATGGTGCTAATCATGGATGGCACCCGGCATGTTTCCAATCTTCCAACCTTAACCTTTGGCGCAAGAGGTATTGCTACGGTTACGCTAAAAGTATTCGGCCCACGAAACGCATTGCACAGTGGTCAGTATGGCAATTATGCTCCTAATCCTGTTTTTGCCATGTCAAAATTGCTGGCAGGGATGAAGGATGAAAATGGTAAAGTAACCATTCCGGGCTTCTATGATGGCATTGAACTAACCGACATCGATAAGCAGGCTTTAAAACGTATTCCGGAAAACGCGATTGAAATAAACAGGACATTAGGGATCGCCAAACCGGAAATGGTAGGAGAAACCTATCAAGAAGCAATGCAATATCCCACCCTGAATGTCAGAGGCCTCAGGTCTGCCTGGGTAGGCAAAGAAGTGAGAACGATCATACCGGAAGAAGTTATTGCAGAAATCGATATGCGCCTGGTTCCGGAATCACCCGGTGAAAGGCTCGTCGGGTTGTTAAAAGAATATGTGATACAACAGGGATTCCATCTTGTGGAGGGCAATCCTACGGAGGAAGAACGAATGAAGTATCCAAAGTTGGCTTCCATGACTTTTGGCCTTGGCTCTGAGCCGTTTCGTACCGACTTAAATAGTGAATTAGGAGACTGGCTGTCGCGTTCACACCAGCGCTTGTTTGGCAATAATTTTGTAAAAATGCGAACCACCGGCGGATCACAACCTATTGCCCCGTTTATTCAAACATTGAGCATTCCCGCTGTATCCGTGAGAATACCTAATCCAGATAATAGCATACATGGCCCCAACGAAAATATCAGACTGGGTAATTTTCTGGAAGGCATTGAAACAATGGTTGCCGTTTTAATGGAGAAACTTTAAAACAGGCTGCCTATAATTTATCCAGAATCCAGAATCCAG
>CAYTBO010000002.1:0-58393 GCA_964436055.1 uncultured Ohtaekwangia sp. | reverse complement strand
ATCCAGAATCCAGAATCCAGTATCAAGAATCCAGAATCCAGAATCCGGAATCCAGAAAATGAAAATCGGTTTACTATCCGACACACACGGTTATCTCGATCCAAAAGTCTTTGATTATTTCAAAGAAGTGGATGAGATCTGGCATGCAGGAGACATTGGTGAAGAAGTTGTAGTTACTTCACTCGAAAAATTTAAGCCAACCAAAGCTGTTTTTGGAAATATTGACAGCGCTTCGGTCTTCAACCGATTTCCAGAAGATTGGCTTTTTACGTGCGAGGGTATAAAAGTTTGGATAACGCACATTGGCGGTTCGCCTCCCCGATACAATGACCGGGTTAAATCTAAGCTAAAGCAACATCCTCCCGATCTTTTCATTTGTGGTCATTCGCACATTATGAAAGCACAACGCGACCCACAGTTCAACAACATGCTATACCTGAACCCTGGTGCAGCAGGAAATCATGGATTCCATCACATCAAAACAATTGTTCGATTTGAGATTGAATCGGGTCAAATTAAAAATATGCAGGTCATAGAATTAGGGAAGCGTGGATCTATAGTTTGACGCCTAATACCAAACTTATTTCAAATATTCCCTGACTTTTAAGCTTATACTTTCCTGAACACCTTTCCATGTTTGGTTTTTCAAACTGACCGGATCTTCATCTTCATCAGCATCCGCAAAATAGGTCATTACCTGGGGCACAGTAATCAGCAGGTTTTGGGTAGCGTATTTTTCTTTATGAAGCCGCACAAAATCAGCATCTGAAAAATGGTTAAGCAGTTCGGCAATATCCCAAAAATCTTTCTTCTTTCCTCTGCCCAGTATGGCTTGTACTTTCATAGCAATGATGTCTTCTGTTGAAAACATCCTGAGGCCTTCCGCTTCTTGCAACGGCCTGATCAACGGATGTGGGTGTTTAACAAAATCTACTTTTACATTATCTATATAACAAAAAACACCATAGGCAGCTGGCTTATCCTCTAGAACGAATTTCAATTGATACTTAGCAAATAAAATTTCGGATAAGCTTTCACTTTCGAATTTTTCAGATGAAAACAAATCTAAATCAACTGACTGGCGATGTCCATATAGATAAAGACAAAGCAGGACCTCCAACCAATGAGAAGCCCGACAACTCGGGCATGATCATAAGTTCTTTTAGTATGGAAGAAGTGTGGGGTTCGACTGTCTTATGGTATAGCATCTAAAATCTTTTAGTGGTCTGCCAATCACAGCGCTAGCCAAATACATTCTTGTCATGGGTAAAAATTTAGCATTAAGCAATACCTCAGTGACTTTCTCATCACCATAGTACCTCCTGCAATTCCGGATGTCATCCACATCACCTCGCTCAAATACCCGCTCATAACAAACTTTGCTTTGGCATCATAATCAATGTTTTCAAAGACTACATCCCAGAAAATACGGGTATTGAAAACAGGTTTGGTTTGCTTTTCCATGCGTGTAAAGATACGGAATTATCATATTGAAGAGACACCCATAGAAAGCCGATAGAATGACAAAAGGTCAACCAAACAATGATTGACCTTCACACATTTTATTGCAAAGTTAGACTAGCCTTTCTTTTTGGCTTTGAATTCTTCCTTGATCTTCTCAACATCAACCGACTTCATTACCGGCTTAAAGTTCTGATTCTTCAGATCGGTTCTTCTGCGCGCGGCAACTGATTTGTCCTTCCTTACTTTTCGCTTCAATCTGGTTACTGACATAGCTTTCGTGTTTTTATGGTCTGCCTATGGCAGGAGGCCGCAAAAATAGCAGAATCCATCGATCTTTAAAAAATTATTTTGGGTTAATCCAAAGGCCAAACCATGCAAATCAGCCCAATCATGGTTAGTTTTGGCCTAACTCATGGAAAAACCGACTCTACCTAAAGGTACGCGCGATTTTGGCCCGGCTATGATGGCCAAAAGGCAATACATCACAGGCATTATCAAAAAGGTGTTCGAGAAATATGGATTCCAGCAACTGGAGACCCCCGCCATGGAAAACCTCTCCACGCTGACAGGAAAATATGGGGATGAAGGAGATCAGTTGCTTTTTAAGATCCTTAATTCTGGGGATTTTCTAAAGGAAGTAAATGCTTCGAAAATAAGTCCTGGCAATTCCAAAGAGATAGCGCCACTCATTTCCGAAAAAGGTCTCAAGTACGACCTGACCGTTCCTTTTGCGCGGTATGTGGTGATGAACCGGCACGAAATCACTATACCCTTCAAACGGTTTCAGATTCAGCCCGTATGGCGGGCGGATCGTCCGCAAAAAGGGCGCTATCGGGAATTTTATCAATGCGATGCGGATGTAATAGGCACCGATTCGTTGTTGTGTGAAACTGAGATCATTCTCATGATACGAGAGGTTTTTGGCGGATTGGGAATTGAAGACTTCACTATAACAGTAAACCACCGTGGCATTCTTTCAGGCCTGGCTGAACTAGCTGATGACAAAATAAATGAAGGCGTACTCTTCGTAGCCATTGATAAGCTGGATAAAATTGGTGAAGAAAAAGTAAAGGAAGATCTAAACGCAAAGGGATTTAGCACTGAAAGTATTAGTCGGATTTTTGAAATCCTCAACTTCAAAGGATCCAACCTCGAAAAACTTGATTTTCTTTCATCCAAACTTGCAGATTCCACCAAAGGAAAAAAAGGAATTCAGGATATCACCCAAATGATTGAATTACTCTCCAGGTTTGATTTGGCCGGTGACTCATTTGAGTTTGATATCGCCTTAGCTCGTGGTCTCAGTTATTATACCGGAACTATCTTTGAAGTAAAAATAAACAATGTATCCATTGGTAGTGTGAGTGGTGGCGGTAGATACGATGACCTCACAGGTGTATTTGGTATCAAAGAAAAACTTTCCGGTGTAGGTATTTCTTTTGGGTTAGATCGGCTATTTGATGCCATGGAAGAATTGACTTTGTTTCCTCCGGAAACGGAGATGTCTTCTACCGTACTCATTGCCCACCTGGATGAGCCTGCATTGAATTATGGATTGAAGGCTTTGAAAGAATTGCGCAAAAAAGGCATAGCTGCCGAAATCTATCCTGATGTAAGCAAACTCAAAAAACAATTGGAGTACGCCAATAAGAAAAAAATTCCATACGTCATCGTGATTGGCGAAGAGGAAATGAAAAGTGGCGAGTTGACTTTCAGGAATATGCAAACCGGAGAGCAGCAAAAGTTACCACTTACTGAAATCTTAATTCATTTTTAATCTTGAGTAAAGTCCATCAAATTTCTACCCAGCCCCTTTCTCTTCAGGAAGCAGGAAACATTGTATTCAACCGTACTCAAATTGAGTTGTCTCCCGAGGCTATAAACAAAATAGAAAGATGCAGAAAATACCTGGATGACAAGGTAGCCAACTCACGTATTCCCGTTTATGGCATTAACACCGGCTTTGGATCTCTTTACAGCAAACATATTGCGCCGGAGGAACTGGGTAAACTGCAACGCAACCTGGTAATGTCGCATGCGTGCGGCACCGGCAGAGAAGTGCCCTCTGAAATTGTAAACTTGATGTTGTTCTTAAAAATTCAATCGCTCTCCTATGGATATTCCGGTGTGCAACTTCAAACCGTGAAACACCTCATAGAATTCTTTAATCGACAGGCCTTACCCGTTATCTACGAAATGGGATCGCTTGGAGCTTCCGGTGATTTGGCCCCACTTGCCCATTTATCTCTTCCTCTGATAGGCTTAGGCGAAGTGAATTATAACAACAAAAGATATTCCGGAAGGGAACTATTAACAACACTTAACCTCCCTCCTCTAGAGTTCAAAGCCAAGGAAGGATTGGCGTTGCTGAATGGCACGCAGTTTATGAGCGCCTATGGTGTTTGGAGCACGTTTCATGCCCATCGGTTGTTGGATCTGGCCAACCTTATTGGAGCCCTGTCACTCGATAGTTTTGATGGACGAATTGAACCATTCGATGAATTGGTGCATGCCATTCGTCACCATAAGGGTCAGACAAATGTTGCCAAAGACATAAAGAGACTACTCCAGGGAAGTTCTCTCATCGCCCAGCCAAAGAAACATGTTCAAGATCCATACTCATTCCGCTGTATTCCGCAGGTGCATGGCGCTTCTGCCGATGTTATTCAATTTGTAAGTCAAACTTTCTTAACCGAGATCAACAGCGTAACCGATAACCCAAATTGTTTTCCTGACGAAGACAAAATAATTTCAGCTGGAAATTTTCACGGCCAACCCCTTGCCCTGGCCATGGATTTTTTAGCGATAGCCCTTGCCGAGTTGGGAAGCATTTCGGAGAGAAGAACCTATCAGCTTATTTCGGGATCAAGGGATTTACCCAACTACCTTGTGGCCAATCCGGGTATCAATTCCGGATTGATGATCCCTCAATACACAGCGGCTTCATTGGTAAGTCAAAACAAACAGCTTTGTACACCGGCTTCAGTTGATTCCATTGTATCGTCAAACGGACAGGAAGACCATGTGAGCATGGGTGCCAATGCCGCAACCAAATTGTACCAGGTTGTAAACAACCTGTATTCTATTTTGGCGATTGAATTGATAACGGCTGCTCAGGCGCTGCAATTCAGGCGGCCATTAAAATCTTCCCCTATTTTGGAGGAATTTGTAAATACTTTTAGAAGTACTATTCCGTTTATTGAAACAGACCGCTTACTTCATGATGACATTATAAAAGCGGAAAAATTTCTAATGGAATATAATCCTAAAAAGTGAGCAAGCAATTTTTCCTGATTGGTGCAATTCTTTGCCTGGGAAATTTGGCAAACGCGCAACCGTACATCAGCGTGGGTGGCCGTTTTCAGGTAGATGAAGTAAAAGCATGTGCTCCATTTACCATCACCCTTACCAATTTGCTGACGGGCAATTGTGATGCTGCCAATCCCTGTTCAATGGACTATGAAGGCAACAATCAACAATCACTGAATTTATTTAATTTCGAATACAAGGAACCTGGCGTTTATACCCTGAAAGTACTCTATCAGGGGCAAGGCTCTGACGAAATCACGATTACGATTGTAGAGAATATTGAGCCTGACTTTGAAATTTACTCATGTGCCAACGCTGATGTGACCATAAGAGTGCTGGAAAAAAGCTATCAGCAATTGGTCATTGATTTCACCAATGATGGGGTGCCGGAAATTATCATTCCAAGCGGCAACAACGCATTGGCCAATCATGATTACGCTACAACCGGATTAAAAACTATCGCAGTACGCGGACGAAATCTCAATTCCGCAGACAACTGCGATTCCAAGGTACAGAGTTTTGAAGCCTTGGCCGCATTGCCAACACCTTCCATTAATTCTCTTTCAACTGTCGATGAAACAAGTATCCGGCTTGATTTCATGGCACCAATTCATATTCAATACCGCTTGGAAATTGCGGTTAATAATTCTTCCAATTTTCAATTAGTGAATACGATTTACGATGAATCCACCTTCGTTGTTGCGGGACTAAAAACGGATGAAAATTATTATTGCTTCAGGTTGGGCGCTTACGATGTTTGCAATAACAACAGCACATACTCTACCACTATTTGTAGCACAGACCTTGAATTATCCGTCGAAAGCGGAGTAAATAGATTAAATTGGTCAACGGGATCCATAGGTATTCAAAGCACAGAAATCGAACGAAATAATGACACGTATGTAGTTATCCCGGGTGCCCCTGCCGCTTTCAACGATGTTGACATTGAATGCAAAGAAAATTATTGCTATCGGATTATCAACAGATATGCCGGAGGCGCTACCAGCCGGTCACTTCAAAGTTGCGGAGAATCATTTCTCATCAATATTCCGGTACCCATTCAAAATACGAGTGCTGTAGTTTCTAATCAAGGTGTAAATCTGGAATGGATACAAGACCCGGCAAGCAATCCTCCTTCATATCAGGTTTTTCGTTCAGGTGATGGCGTGAACTTTGGATTAATAGCAGGTTCTCCCAATACTACCTTCACAGACATAAGTTACACGACAGAAAATAATTTCACTTACCGCATCGACTACACCGATGAGTGCGACAACGAGAGCCCCGAAGGACTGATTATTGATCCTTTGAAGCTGATTGGCTCCATCAGCAATAATATGGTGACTCTTGAATGGAATGAATACAGGGGTTGGTTGAATGGTGTAAACAGTTATGTTATTGATAAATTCAATCAGCAGAATAACCTGATACAATCAATCAATGTAGGGATTAACCGATCATTTGTTGACGAAGAGCCTGATCCGGATAATCAACTGGTGAGGTATCGCATTCGTGCGCAGGCGAATCAAACGGGTATCAAACCATCCCTGTCCAATGAGCTTACCTTTGTAAAGGATTCACGCATCTTTTCACCCACTGCCTTTAGTCCGAACGGGGACAACCTGAATGACGCCTTTAAGGTATCCGGACAATTTATCGATAAAATGGAATTATCCATATTCAATCGATGGGGCGTATTGGTTTTTAATACCCGTAAAAAAGACGAAACCTGGGATGGTACATTTAACGGCAAGCCCGTGGCAGAGGATGCATACGTTTGGCATGTACAGGTTACTGATTTGACCGGCCGAAGCTTCAAAGAGTCCGGAACGGTGGCCCTTCTGCGTAGAGGGAAATAAATTCTGACCAACTAATTGGACTGGATCAATCCGGAAGGTTAGTTCGACTAAAACAAATTATTCTACCTTTACGTCGTAAAGCAGTAAAGAACAATTACAAAATCATTGGGTATGATTGACATGATGAAAATGATGGGCAAGATGAAGGAAGTGCAAGCCCGAATGAAAGAGGCTCAGGATAACCTTGTTCACATTAAAGCGACAGGCGAATCAGGTGGCGGAATGGTGAGGGCAACCGTGAACGGAAAAAAACAACTTATCGATTTGGACATCGATCCTACCCTGCTGAAAGTTGACGACAAGATATTGGTTCAGGACCTCTCTATTGCCGCAATCAATAAAGCGATGGATGAAGTGGAAATACTGGCCCGGGAATCGCTGAAAAAAAGCACAGAAGGGTTGCTGCCCAATATTCCAGGAATGGATTTAAGCAATCTCATGGGATGAGCCAGGTTGCCGTTGTCATTCTGAATTACAATGGCAAAGAACTTCTCAAAAAGTTTCTTCCCGCCGTAACTACCTACAGCCCTGGCGCCAGGGTGATAGTAGCTGACAATCACTCGTCTGACGGATCCGTTGAATTCTTACAAAAAACCTATCCTGAAATTGAAACCATTCAAATTCATGATAACCTGGGCTTTTGCGGTGGGTACAATTTCGCGCTTAAACAAATCCAATCTGAATACTATGTATTACTCAATTCAGATGTTGAAGTGACACAAGGCTGGCTGACCCCCATAGTAAAACTAATGGAGGAAGATTCTTCCGTTGGCGCTGTCCAACCAAAAATATTATCTTACAATCAGCGAGATAAATTTGAATATGCCGGGGCAGCCGGTGGATTTATCGATTGGCTTGGTTTCCCATTTTGTCGTGGCCGTATCTTCGAAACCGTAGAAGAAGACCGGCAACAATACAACGACACGTTGTCAATTTTTTGGGCTACGGGCGCTTGTCTTGCCGTAAGGTCTTCCTTATTTCATTCCTTAGGCGGATTGGACGAAAAGTTCTTTGCACACATGGAAGAAATTGACTTCTGCTGGCGACTCCATCGATTTGGCTATAAAGTAATGTACTGTGGTAATAGCCAAGTGTATCATGTGGGGGGTGCAACATTAAGTCAGCGCAACCCGCAAAAGACCTATTATAATTTTCGCAATGGATTGCAAATGTTGATCAAAAACCTGCCCAGGCTTCAACTTATGGCGCGCTTACCGGTGCGTGTTGTTCTTGATTGGGTTGCCTCTATCAAATTTCTAATAGAGGGTCAGCCTAACGATTTTTTGGCCGTGGCCAGGGCCCATGGGTACGTGATGGTAAGATTTGTATCCCTTTTAAAGACTAGGCAAAAAGGTAGCCATGCCCCAATGAGTATCTATAAAAGGTCAATTGTTTTTGACTATTTTGTTTTAGGGAAGCGAAAATTCGGTGATTTGAATTTTAATAGTCCCAAATAGTACTTCGCCTCCTCAGGTGCCTCCTCATATTCATGATAAAGGCCAGTACCAGATAGATAATAATGGGTGACCCAAAGGTGAGAAACGATAAATAGATGAAGAACAATCGAATACTGGACGTAGCTATTCCTAATTTTTCTCCCAGCCTGGTGCACACACCAAAGGCATACTTTTCAAAGAAGTGCTGAATTTTTTTAACTAAATCGCCCATCGCATTATCAAATGTTTAAGAAACCAATCCGCTTACCCGAGTTAATGTCCATTTATCGACATTAAAAACACATCACAAATATAAGCGGTTAAAACCCACCTCGTAATGGCTAAAATCTTATTTTTTTGACTATAATTGCAAAAAAATATCGATAAACTTACCTTTGCCACTCGGTTAACAACTTTAAACAAAAATCCATGAGAAAATTTGTCTACGCATTCCTGATCATTGGGACGCTAACCTTTACCGGTTGCACCCTTCCCAGCATGATTAAGATGTCTAAGGAGCAAAACTTAACTGTAACACCGAACCCTCTTGAGGTTCATAAGGATACGGTCAGCTATGATATGGCTGCCAACCTGCCGGTTAAAATGCTTAAAAAAGGAACAGCTTACTCCCTTAACTCTTACTATAAATATGGTGACAGTGAAGTAGCTATGGATCCCATTGTCTTCAAAGCAACAGATTATCCTAATAACGCTACAGAAGAGCCAAAAGTGACAAAATCATTCTCATTTGCCTATCAGCCTGCCTACAAAGCAGGTACTTTAGAGGTTGAGGGTGTAGCGGCTAAGGGTACTAAAGCCAAAACTACGCCTCGTTTGGCAGTAGCTACGGGTGTAATTACTACTTCTAAACTCGTTCAAAACGCGTACTATGCAGCTTTTGCGAATCATGGGTATAACAACCAGGAAGAAATTATTCCAGTTGTAATCCCTGACTTTATATTCCAACAAGGAAGCGCTGTACTTCGTACAACAGAAACCCGAAGCGACAAAGGAAAGCAACTCGATGCATTCATTGCTTCTAAAAACGTAACCAGGACGGTAACCATCACAGGTACTCACTCACCTGAAGGCGCTGAACGGATCAACACCAGGCTTTCTTCAGATCGTGCATCTGCCATAGAGAAGTACTATCGCGCCCAAATGAAAAAGTATGATTACAAAGGAATGGCTGATTCTATCAACTTCATTTTGAAGCCAGTGGTAAGAGACTGGGCTGAATTTAAAACAGCCTTAGCTGCTTACGAAGGAATCACCTCCGATGAAAAATCTGCTTATCTGGATATTGTAAACAGTGGCGGAACATTTGAAGATCAGGAAAAACAGTTGAAGAAACTTCCTACATATAGAAAAGTATTTAAAGATGTTTATCCTGGATTGAGAACCGCAAAAACTGAAATTCTTACCATTAAGGATAAGAAAACAGATGCTGAAATCTCCGTATTGGCAAAACAAATCACACAAGGACAAATGAATGCCGATACACTTTCTTTCGAAGAAATGATGTATGGTGCATCTCTTACTCCTTCGCTCGAAGAAAAAGAGGCCATCTATACCGCTGCAACGAAGAAAGGCACAAACTGGAATGCCCACAATAACTTAGGCGCAGTATATATCGCTATGGCGATTGCTGATCCTTCAAAGGTTGCTGACATGACAAGTAAAGCTGCTGCCCAGTTGGAAATTGCAGCAAGATTAAAAGAGACTTCGGAGGTTCATGCTAACCTGGCTTCCGTTTCCTTAATGCAAGGAAATCCATATAAGGCTGCCAGCCATGCTTCTAAAGCATTGAATGGCGCAAGTGGTGACGTCTCTCGTGGTGTCAATGGCGTAAAGGGTGCATGTGAAATTTACATGGCCAAGTATGCAGATGCCGTTCGTTCCGAATCTTCAGCTTTGGACACCGATGTTAACCTCTTCAACAAAGGATTAGCACAGTTGTTGAACAAAGACTATGCTAATGCGTCAACTTCATTTGCAGAAGCAGGCAGAAAGAACAGCAATATGGCAGTAGCCCACTATGGTGCAGCCGTAGCAGCCGCTCGCTCCGGGAATGCCGATGGCGTAGCCGCTAGTCTGACCAGCGCAGTAAACATTGATCCAAACCTTAAGGAAAAAGCACTGACCGATCTTGAGTTTGCAGCCTTTGCGACAACCGATTCGTTCAGAAATGCCTTGAAATAGTAAGCAAAATCAATAAAATCATAAAAAACCCTCCTGATCGGGAGGGTTTTTTATTTATAGCCTATTAATAGAAAAGTGAGTATTCCCTTCATCCAATTGCTGTTGATCGCTATTTTTACGCGCCACTTACGTTAAGTAAGCCCTTTCCTAAAAGAACATCGATATGAGAGAAATTCAGTTTAGAGAAGCCTTGCGCGAAGCCATGAACGAAGAAATGCGAAGAGACAAAAGCGTATTTCTAATGGGCGAAGAGGTAGCCGAATACAATGGCGCTTATAAAGTAAGTCAGGGAATGCTGGATGAATTCGGACCTGAAAGGGTTATCGATACACCGATTACCGAGTTAGGCTTTGCCGGGATTGGCGTAGGGGCAGCCATGAATGGTACCCGGCCCATCATTGAGTTTATGACATTTAATTTCTCACTCGTTGCTATCGATCAGGTGATCAATTCGGCCGCTAAGATGATGTCCATGTCGGGAGGTCAGTTCAATATACCTATGGTATTCCGTGGACCAACTGGTAATGCAGGCATGCTGAGTTCTCAACACTCCCAAAACTTTGAGAGTTGGTATGCCAATTGTCCGGGTCTGAAGGTGGTGGTGCCTTCCAATCCGTATGATGCCAAAGGTTTACTCAAAACTGCAATCAGGGATAATGATCCTGTAATCTTCATGGAGTCCGAGCTGATGTATGGAGATAAGGGCGAAGTGCCGGAAGCGGAGTATTTGATTCCTATTGGATCTGCCGATATAAAACGTCAGGGAACTGATGTGACCATTGTCTCCTTTGGGAAATTTATGAAGGTGGCCTTATCCACAGCCGAAGAATTACAAAAAGAAAATATTTCTGCTGAAGTAATCGATCTTCGTTCGGTGAGGCCTATCGATTATAATACCGTAGTAGAATCTGTAAAAAAAACTAACCGGCTGGTGATTATTGAAGAAGCATGGCCATTGGCAGCGATCTCTTCAGAAATTACCTATCACATTCAGAAGCATGCTTTTGACTATCTGGATGCACCCATTCACCGCATCAATAGCCTGGATGTGCCACTGCCTTATGCACCAACATTGATTGAAGCCATATTGCCTAATGTGGAGCGAAGTGTAAAGGCAGTAAAAGCAGTTATGTACAGAGATTAACTTGTAGGACTTGAGGTATAAGCCATCAGCAATAACCAGGCTTCTTCAATTGATCCTTCTCCAAGCAGTTCACTCGCTTTCAGATGGACTATAGATTTCGGTTGATTCAACAATCTTCCATTCTCAGATTTCGATTTCCATGCATTCACTGAATCCTGGCTTGGCAATGACTCAACGTTAGCCAACATGGCTAATTCATTTCCAGAAAGCACTTTACTTTGCTGGACATTAGGAGGAAGTTGGTCCACACCTATTCCCTTTTTCTCAAGAGGTTTGGGCACCTTAAATACTGCTTCACCCTGGGCCCGGCAATAGTAATCCCCCCCCATTCTAGCAACAGCATCCAACTTCCATGGATCAATTTTATCATCCTGATCCAGGATTTTTTCTGAAATATGAAATAAAACAACTTCGCACACCACAAGATTGCCTGCTCCACCTTGATTGCCCAGCGGTATGATCTGGTTTACCTTACATTCGAATGATACCGGTGACTCCCCTACCCTTGGAGGTTTTACTTTGATTGAAGGGACTTGCGTGAGCCCTGCTTTGATAAATTCATTCACTCCTTTTTCATATTCCGTGCTGGTCAATGATGCTTGTTGCACTAATGCATAATCCACGATGTTGATAACCACTTCCGGCACCTGGCTTACATTCTCTAATGTATGTTTGGTTGTGTTATCTCTACCTCTGCGTGAAGGAGAGAATACCAAAATGGGAGGATTGGCACTGAATACATTAAAAAAACTAAAAGGACTAAGATTCACATTTCCCTCAATGTCGATCGTACTGGCAAAGGCTATCGGACGAGGAGCCACTGCACCCAATAAATAGCTATGCATTTTAGGTACAGTTATCTCTTTAGGATCAATTGTGATCATAATTATTTTTAATATTTAAACTGCCGGAAGAATTTGTCCTACACACTCACCAAATCCGATACGAACCTCATCACGCTCAGCAAATCCTCTCAATATCAAAGTATCACCATCTTCCATAAAGTGTCGTTCAGATCCGTTGTTAAGCCTGATTGGATTTTTGCCATTCCACGAAAGTTCAAGCATGGATCCGAACGCTTTTGATTCTTTTCCGCTGATCGTTCCTGATGCATACATATCTCCTACCTGGATATTACATCCATTGATGGTGTGATGCGCCAGTTGCTGACACATATTCCAATACATATAGCTAAAATTTGATTTGGAAATAATTGTTTCATCTGATCCTGTTCTCAGAATTACATCCAACTGAATATCAAAGTTTTTATTCCCTTCGAATTGCAAATAGGATAAAACCGTAGGATCTTGTATTGGTCCCGATACCCTAAATGGCTCCAATGCATCAAGTGTTACAATCCAGGGTGAAATGGTTGACGCAAAGTTCTTACCAAGAAATGGCCCTAACGGAACATATTCCCAGTTTTGAATATCTCTTGCAGACCAATCGTTGAATAACACCATCCCGAATATATTGTCTTCCGCTTGCTTGGTCGAAATGGATGTTCCCAATTGTGTATTGGCACAGGTGACAAAAGCCATTTCCAATTCAAAGTCGAGTTTTTTTGTAGGACTGAATATAGGTGATTCCAACTCCGGTAATTTTATCTGCCCCTTGGGTCTGTGAATTGGTGTGCCCGAAATAACGATAGATGATGCACGGCCATGATACCCTACCGGTAAATGTTTCCAATTGGGAAGTAGCGCGTTTTCAGGATCGCGAAACATCGTACCAACATTGGTTGCATGCTCAATACTGCTGTAGAAGTCTGTATAGTTAGGAATTTGTACAGGCATTCGCATTTGTACCTCTTCCATTGGAATCAGTGCCAACTCGCGGGCAGCCAGATTGGCTTTGAGTTCATCATTGTCATCACGTAATAATTCTGATACCCGATCACGCACCTCACTAGTCCTCTTTCTGCCCAGGCCAATAAAAGCATTAAGATATTCCTGATTAAAAATTCCAACAGGCAAACCAAGACCATCCAGAAAACCTTTCTCTTGCAGGTATACGAGATCAAGTACATATTCACCTATCGCCACTCCGGCAACAGCAGAGAGATACTGTGTTTTAAAAATTCCAAAAGGAAGGTTTTGAATCGGAAAATCTGAATTAGCCGGTACCTTAACCCAACTTTTCAGTTGAGGACTATTAGCTTTGCTCATTATAGTTTATGTTGTATCAAACCGGCTTACAATTTAAACTAATCTTGTGCTGCAATCTAATTTTTATCTATTTTGAATCGTGAAGGACAACCTCTCTATCCCCGATGAGTTCAAAAAATTAATAAATGAGCAGTTGGGGAACCAATCGGAGCTCTTCTTTGAATTACTAAATGTAGCTCCTCATGTCAGTATCCGAGTAAATCCCAAAAAGGAATCAGCTCATAGTTCAGTAAGCAATGTGCCGTGGTCTCAATTTGGAAAATATCTCAACGAAAGGCCTATTTTCACTCTTGACCCTTTAATTCATGCAGGAGCCTACTATGTGCAGGAGGCAAGCTCCATGTTTCTGGAGCAAGCCATTGTTAACACCTTTGATCTTTCCAAAAATATCATTGCCCTCGATCTCTGCGCAGCACCTGGAGGCAAATCAACGCATCTGTTGAGTTTACTGAGTGCCGAAAGTTTATTAATAAGCAATGAGGTAATCCGCTCCAGGGTTTCAATCCTTTCAGAGAATGTACAGAAATGGGGCTATCCCAATGTAATGATCACGTCCAATGATCCTGAAGATTTTGCTTCACTTGAATCACATTTCGATTTAATCGTTGTTGACGCACCCTGCTCTGGAGAAGGATTATTTAGAAAAAACCCAAATGCCATGCAACATTGGTCGATGGATAGTGTAAAAATGTGCGCAGCACGGCAACAAAGAATTTTGAAGAATACATGGCCGGCTTTGAAACCGGGTGGGGTTCTAATTTACAGCACCTGTACTTTCAATTCCATTGAAGATGAGGCAAACATGGAGTGGTTGGCTAACAATGGAGAATTGGAATTTGAAAATATTTCCCTTGACCCAAACTGGGGTGTTCAGGAAATAATGCTCAACATGGCGGTTGGTTATAAATTTTATCCGCACAGAGTAAAAGGCGAAGGTTTTTTCATCTCAGTTGTTCGCAAAAAAGGAAGCCCTATTTCTGATCCTAAACTGAAAACAAAATTTAAATTTAACAATCCTTTAAAAGAGGAGGCAGAAATTTTAAATCAGTGGACTGACACGACATTTAAAAAAAGCTTCATTAAAAATAAAGAACAAATTTGCTTTGCCCCCTCCAGTTTGATCGATGAAATGGCGTTCTTAATGAACCGTCTCAATGTAATATCGGCAGGAACACCGCTGGCCATCAGCAAACATGGGAAACTGGTGCCCGAACATGCAGGGGCTCTTTCCATCTATCTGAAGCGTGAAAATTTTCAGAACATTGAATTGAATGAGGATGAAGCAAAACAATACTTAAAAAAAGGGAATTTAATACTAAACAATAATAGCCGTGGTTTTGCGCTGGTCACCTACAAGGGTTTTCCCCTAGGTTGGGTAAATCTGCTCGGAAACAGATTCAATAACCTGTATCCGGCAAACTGGCGCATACGAATGGAATGATAAATAAGCTGACAGAATTAATAAGCCAATACGGCTTCAATAATTCCATCCGGGAGGGCAACGCCACTAAAGAAGATTCCTACGCAAAACACCTTTTCATAGTAGTTGGATTTCTGAATAGCCAGAGGCAAGGAGCTTACTGACAAGAGCGTAAAAGCAAAAGCAAAAATCAAAATCATTATGCTTACCATCCAGGTATAAGGAAATAAAAGAATTAACGTCATACTTACCAGGGTAATAATCGAACTCACCTGAAAGGATCGCTCCAACCCAAAGCCGCTTACCTTAGCACTTGCAGGCAAAGAAACAATAGCTGAAATCACCAGCACAATTACCAGAATCAGGTTTCCACTCAAATTATTTAATAACGAACCCAAACTTTTTTCCAGCACATCAGGCAACACGTTGAATAAAATTGTAGTGGCCAAACCTAGTACAATTCCCATAAAAAAAATCGAACGATAGTGTGAACGTTGTGTGTCCAGTTTGAAATCCATCTTTGGCTTAGCTTCGTTTCCGCCACTTAGTTTAAATAACCCAAGAGAATTTTGTTTAAGTGCATAACCACTGACAAAAACAATAACACCACCTATCATAAAGGTGACAGGCGCCCCCAGAAAATCGATGATATCATCAATAACCGGCTCCAGCGAATAGATCAGGTTGGCAACAATGGTTAACACAGCCATAGCCTTGGGCAATTTCTCTACAGGGGTAAATAGCTCCAATGTAGAAAGTGCAGGGCTGGTAAAAATACTCATGGCAATTAACCAACAGATGATGAGGATTGGCAATAGCCACTTGAAAACTTCCCCAGGATTACTAAAGAGAGTAAAAGCTACTGCCATAAAAATCATAGCCGCGAAACTTATTCCTGAACTGATAATGGGAAGCCGATGCCCATTTTTAAATCTGAATTTATCACCCAGTTTGCCGGCATAGATAGGCGTAAGGATCAATATAAACCCCTGAACCACATATAGCGGAAAACTAAACTCAGTAAACTCAAACTGAAAAAGTAATTTGGGTTGATAATTTTCATACGCGATCCAACCTATAATGATGGAGCCGTATAAAGCGGCTAAACTCCAAAGTTGTTTCCATTGAATGGTTGCCAGCTCAGTATCCGTTGCCTTTGAGAAAGAGTCCATAGGGCTTTATATAATATATGTGAAATATACGTAGATCCCACTAAATCTGGATTTCAAAGATGATAACTTCTTTGAATCAGGCCAAGTTTCATATTTTTGCGACTGTTAAATTAGACAACATCACGTAATGTCCCTTTCTACAAAATACAATCCAGCAACGGTTGAAAGTAAATGGTATGCCTATTGGATGGAAAACAATTTCTTTCATGCGGAACCAGACCCTGAAAAAGATCCATACTGCATTGTTATCCCCCCACCCAACGTGACCGGTGTACTTCATATGGGGCATATGCTTAATAATACCATTCAGGATGTACTCATCCGCAAAGCCAGAATGGAAGGTAAGGTGGCCTGTTGGGTTCCAGGCACCGACCATGCATCCATTGCCACCGAAGCAAGAGTGGTTGCCATGCTCCGTGAAAAGGGAATAAAGAAATCTGACCTTAGCCGAGAAGAATTCCTGGAATATGCCTGGGAATGGAGAGAGAAATACGGCGGAATCATTCTGGAGCAATTGAAGAAACTTGGTGCTTCCTGTGATTGGGAAAGAACGGCTTTCACTATGGATCCCGAATACTACAAGGCAGTAATCAGAGTTTTTGTTGATCTCTATAATAAAGGGTATATCTACCGTGGCCTCCGTATGATCAACTGGGATGTAGAGGCGAAAACTGCGCTTTCGAATGAAGAGGTAATCTACGCAGAAGATGGAGAAAAATCTGTTTTATACGCAATTCGATATAAAGTAAAAGATGCCGAAGACGATTGGGTAACTATTGCTACGCAACGACCCGAAACGATTATGGGTGACGCGGCTATTGCTGTAAATCCTTCCGATGAGCGATATAATAAACTTATTGGTAAAATGGTATTAGTACCTTTTATCAACCGGGAGATACCGGTAATTGCTGATGACTACGTAGATAAATCATTCGGAACAGGCTGCCTGAAAGTTACGCCTGCACACGATGTAAATGATTACGAAATTGGGTTGCGCCACCAATTGCCCGTTATTGATACACTAAATGACGACGGTACGCTAAATGAAAAATGTGAAATACCCAAGTTTGTCGGCAAGGATAGATTTGTGGTAAGAAAAGAAATTATTCGTGACCTCCGTGAATCGGGTCATCTGATTAAAGAAGAAGAATTGGTAACCCGTATAGGCCGCTCTGAACGAACCAATACCGTTGTTGAACCCAAGCTTTCGCTTCAGTGGTTTTTGAAGATGAAAGAAATTTCAAAGCAAGCTTATCAGGCCGTTGAAAACGATGACATCAAACTCCATCCTGCAAAATTTAAAAACACGTATAGGCATTGGATGGAAAATGTAAGGGACTGGTGTGTATCCAGACAACTTTGGTGGGGGCATCGCATTCCGGCGTATTTTTATGGATCCGGAGAAGATGATTATGTGGTAGCCGAAACCCTAGAAGAAGCTGTCGAACTAGCCAAAATAAAATCCGGTAAAACTATTTTAAAGGAAAACCTCAATCAGGATTCTGATGTACTGGACACCTGGGCTTCATCCTGGCTCTGGCCGATTGAAGTTTTTTATGGATACAATGATTTGTACTATAATAAGAAAAATGGAAAGGTTGACAGAACCCAGAATGTTGACCTGAATTATTTTTATCCGACACAGGTACTGGTTACAGCCCCTGAAATTTTATTCTTCTGGGTAGCCCGTATGATCATCGCCGGCTACGAATATATGGACGAAAGACCCTTTGAGGATGTGTATCTCACTGGAATAGTTCGCGACAAACTTGGCAGAAAAATGTCAAAGTCGTTGGGGAATTCACCGGACCCGCTGGATCTGATTTCAAAATACGGTGCCGATGGTGTGAGAACGGGCATGCTCTTCAGTTCACCGGCAGGCAACGACCTGTTGTTTGATGAAAAACTTTGCGAGCAAGGCAGGAATTTTTCGAATAAAATATGGAATGCTTTCCGATTGGTAAAGGGATGGGAGACAACCGACGTTACAATCCCAGAGGAAAATCAAATTGCCATCAAGTGGTTTGATTCCCGGCTCAATCAGACAATGATTGAATTGCAGGATCATTTTTCCAAGTTCAGAATATCGGATGCCCTGGTTACAACCTATAAAATGGTTTGGAACGACTTCTGTTCCTGGTATCTTGAAATGATCAAGCCGTCTTTTGGCTCTCCAATCGACCAACCGACTTACGATAAAACCGTTCAGTTCTTTGAGTCCATTTTGAAACTGCTTCATCCATTTATGCCATTTATTACCGAAGAACTTTGGCATGAATTAGCTAACAGAGATAAGAAAGATTGCATCATTGTCGCTCCTTTCCCCACCTCGTCAACTTTCGATCAGGATATCATTGCAAAGGGATCTTTTGCCTTTGAAGTCATCACACAAATTCGCAACATTAGAAATAACAAAAGTATTTCACCAAAAGAGGCCGTAAACCTCATAGTAAATGAAGCCGGAAAGCCACACGTGCTGCCCTTCCTGCCCATAATAAAAAAGCTATCCACTATTCGTGAATTGACTTTTTCAAATGACAAAGGTCCTAATGGAGTCTCATTCATCGTTCAGCCTATTGAATTTTTTCTACCCCTTGAAGGCAAAGTTGATCTTGAGGTTGAATGCCAAGCCATTCAAAAAGAACTGGAGTATACCCATGGTTTTTTGAATTCGGTAATGAAAAAATTAAGTAACGAAAAATTTGTAAGCGGTGCGCCACCACACGTATTGGTGGCGGAGCGTAAAAAGAAATCCGATGCCGAGTCAAAGATAAAATTACTAGAAGAAAATTTAAAGTCCCTGGGATGTAATTAAACCCTGGCTGCCATAAACAAATCGATATTCTTGTATTTCATTTTGAATTTTCTTCCAATTCCTTCATTGGTCAGATTTCCTTTATAGGAGTACACACCTTTCAAAAACCAACGATGGGAAAGGATCATTTCTTCAACGCCTCCTTCTTCCGAAGCGCGCAAGATAGTGGGTGTAAAAATGTTGCTCAATGCCGTTGTCGCGGTGTGAGCCACCTTGGAAGCCACGTTGGGGACACAATAGTGAATGACATCGTACTTCCTGAAAACCGGCTTGGCGTGCGTAGTGATCTCGGATGTTGCCACACATCCACCCTGATCGATGCTCAGATCAATAATCAAGGAATCCGGCTTCATTTGCGTAACCATCTCTTCAGAAACGACATGCCTGGCCCTTCCCTTTTCCGCGCGCAACGCGCCTACTACTACATCTGCATTCTTCAGGCTCTCGCTCAAGGTTGCCGTATCGATGGTAGAAGTATAAAATTGGTGACCCAGTATATGTTTTATTCTTCGCAATTTATAAAGATGATTATCGAATATCTGAATTTCTGCACCCAAGCTGAGTGCGGCACGACCACAGTATTCAGCCACAGTACCCGCCCCGATAATTACCATTTTCGTTGGGGGTACACCCGTTATACCACCCAGTATTACACCTTTACCTTTGTTTGCAGAACTAAGGTATTCAGCGGCAATTAAAACAACGGCGCTACCAGCAATTTCACTCATCGCCCGAACGATTGGAATTCCCCCGACCTTGTCTTCAATGTATTCCCATGCCAATGCTGTAATTCTTTTCTTAAGCAGGGCTTGTACATACTCCTTTTCAAGATGTCCGGGTTGTAAAGCGGAGATTAGTATTTGTCCGGATTTAAAGAATTCGATTTCTTCAACCGTGGGAGGCTCTATTTTGAGAATGACATCCGCTTTGTAAACCTCCTCGGGCGAGTACACAATCTTTGCACCGGCCTCACTATACTGTTTGTCCGTAAACTTCGAACCCTCTCCTGCTTTTCGCTCCACCCATATCTCGTGGCCGTTGTTTATTAAAATAGCAACTGCATCCGGTGTCAGGCTAATTCTGTTTTCTTGTAAAGAAATCTCACGGGGTAATCCAATACAAAAAGAACGTTTTCCTTGCTTCACTTCCAGCAGTTGTTCCTGCGGTGAAAGGCTTGATTTTGCCAGCGCCTCAAAACCAGTTTTCTTTTTTTCAGTCATATATGGGCGTATTCAATTTTTCGGGTGAATTGGGTATCTATGGAAATTCTTACCTTAAAAAAATGCAATGGATAAAAGGAGGGAATTTTATCGGGCCATTCAACAAAACAAAACGATCCGGATTCAAAATATTCTTCCACGCCCATGTCGTAAGCTTCTGATTCCTTTTCAAGCCTGTAAAAATCAAAATGATAAACCGATGATCCCTTCTGGGAATAATATTCATTGACAATAGCGAAAGTAGGACTACTCGTAGCCTCCGTTACACCTATTTCTTTGCAAAGTGCTTTTATCAAGGTCGTCTTTCCTGAACCCATTTCGCCCTCAACTAACCATACCCTTACGTTTCCCGAATGGATTAGCAACTCCCTGGCCGCCTCGCTTACTTCATTCAACGCAACCGGCTTGCCATCCAAGACCTTGCCCCAACGCTCAGGCATTCTTCGAAGTTAAGAAAATTAAAGGAATGATCATTTCTTCAAGGCTCACACCGCCATGCTGAAATGTGTCCTTATACATGTTCACATAATAGTTGTAGTTATTGGGATAGGCAAAAAACTGGTCTTCCAGGGCAAAAACATAGGATGTCGATACATTTGACTTTGGTAAAAAGAATCGATCAGGTTTGGTTGCTTCTAATACCTTACCTCCGTCAAAATTCAGATTTTTGCCTTGTTTATACCTCAGGTTGGTGTTTACGTTTCTGTCACCAATTATTTTAAATGGTCGCTTCACGCGTATAGTCCCGTGATCTGTAGTGATTATTAACTTTACCTTCTTTTCAGCTATTTTTTTTATAATATCGAGCAATGGGGAGTGCAAAAACCATGATTTGGTGAGCGAACGATAGGCCGATTCATCCGGAGCAAGCTCCCGGATCATAGCCATATCCGTGCGGGCGTGTGAAAGCATGTCCACAAAATTGTAGACGATTACGTTAAAATCATTGGTGTGAAGGTTATTAACGGAGTCGACAAGGTCACGGCCTTCTTCTGTTTTTTTTATTTTATTATACGAATGTTTTATCGATAAATTGTTCCTGCGAATCTGTCTGGATAAAAATTCATCTTCAAAATTATTCTTTCCTTCATCTTCATCATCACCTACCCAAATGTCAGGATTCGTTTTAGCCATTTCCGATGGCATCATACCGGAAAAAAACGCGTTTCGTGCATAGGCGGTAGTAGTCGGCAGAATCGAGTAGTAAGATTCTTCTTTTTCAACATTAAAAAATTCTTCAAATATGGGCTTTAATACTTTCCACTGGTCATACCGGAGATTATCGACCAGGATCATAAAACAGGGAATACCCTTCGTGATTTCAGGAAAAACCTTCTTTTTCATCACTTGATGAGATAGCAATGGCTTGGGGGCATTCGGGTCATTTAGCCACGATTCATAGTTCCTTTTTACAAAGCGGCAGAAATTTGTATTGGCCTCCACTTTTTGCATTTCCAGCACCTCAGCCATATCCTTGTTATCCGCTTCATCCAGTTGCAGTTCCCAGAATACCAATTTTTTATAAACGTCAGCCCATTTATCATGATCCAAATCATCCAGAAAAGCCATACTTATCTTCTGAAACTCCTGCCGGTAGTTTAGATTTGTTTTTTCTATGACCAACCTTTTGTTATCCAGTATTTTCTTTACAGATAGTAATATCTGACTTGGGTTTAGCGGTTTAATAAGATAATCATCAATTTTTGCTCCTATAGCCTCCTCCATAATCTGTTCTTCCTCGTTCTTGGTAATCATAACAACCGGCAAATTTGGTTTTCCATTCTTGATAAGCGTTAATGCCTCAAGGCCTGACATACCGGGCATATGTTCATCTAAAAATACCAGATCAAAATGTTTCTTCTCGCAATGCTCTACCGCATCCGCTCCATTGTTTACCGGGGTAATGTCATAACCACGCTGCTGAAGAAACAGAATATGCGGTTTCAAAAGGTCAATTTCATCATCCGCCCACAAAATAGTATACCTTTGCAAAGTTCAAGTCGTTAAATTCAATCTAATTTACGAGTTATAGCCCAAATCTTGAGTCAAAGCGGAAATAAAAAGAAAATTGTAAATGATCCTATTTACGGATTTGTCTCCATTCCCGGTGAACTTATTTTTGATTTAATCGAGCATCGCTATTTTCAGCGATTGAGGCGAATCAAACAACTGGGCTTGACTGATCTAATTTATCCAGGAGCCATCCATACACGATTTAGTCATGCCCTTGGCGCCATGCACCTGATGGGTCGTGTTTTGGATAATTTAAGACTAAAAGGCATAGAAATAACCGAGCAGGAATATCAGGCTGCACAAATTACCACCCTGCTTCATGATATCGGGCATGGCCCGTTTTCGCACGCGTTGGAAGAAACCATACTTCATAATGTAAGCCATGAAAGTATTTCGTTTCAGCTTATGAAGGAACTAAACAAGGAGTTTGGCGGTGAACTGAACCTTTCCTTGCAATTATTTCAAAATACCTATGAACGCAAGTTTTTTCATCAGCTTGTCAGCGGGCAGTTGGATATTGACCGTCTGGACTACCTTCAGCGAGATTCTTTTTTTACCGGAGTAAGCGAAGGAAGTATTGGTGTTGACCGTATCGTAGCGATGCTTAACATACAGGATGACCAACTTGTTGTAGAAGAGAAGGGGATTTACAGTATTGAGAATTTTCTGAATGCCCGCAGGCTTATGTATTGGCAAGTGTATCTTCACAAAACCGCAGTAAGCGCGGAGCGCATGTTGGTGAACCTGATACGAAGAGCTCAATATTTATTTCTGTCGGGCGAACAATTAAATTGCTCCATAGCCCTTGACGTATTTATGAAAAATATTTTGACCCTGGAAAGTTTCGGACAAAAATCGGTTATTGAAAATTTCGGACAACTGGACGACAATGATATATGGGGAGCTATTAAATTATGGCAAAATCATCCAGACATTATTCTATCCACGCTTTGTAAAATGCTCCTGCATCGAAATTTGTTTAAGGTAATACTTACCAATAATCCAATACAAAAAGAAGTAATTGAAAAAATCAGGTCTTCAGTTAGTCAGTGTTTCAATGTGTTGAAAAAAGAAACCGCATACTTGTTTTCGCACGGTGTCGTGTCCAATGAAGCCTACGTAAGCGAGGGAATGGGCATCCGGATTTTGACTAAAAAGGGTGAGATACGGGACATAGCGCAGGCATCCGATCTTCCGAATATCAAGGCACTTAGCAAAATCGTTAAAAAAAGCTACCTGTGCTATCCTAAAAATGTATCTTTGAGTAGCATCTGATCAAGAATTTACGCATATTATGCCAACTAAATCAGCCCATTCTTAATGGAATTCACAATCAAGCAAATAGCCGTTATGTTGGGTGGTGATGTAAAAGGAGATGTCTCCTCCAAGATAAACATGCTGGCCAAAATTCAGGATGCAAAACCAGGTCAGGTTACATTTCTTTCAAATCCAAAATACGAACATTTCATTTATGAGACAAAGGCCAGCGCTGTCATCGTAAAAAAAGGATTTGTTGCAAAAAGGGAAATCAGTTCAAGTCTCATCCTGGTAGACGATCCCTATTCAAGCTTTACCGTTCTGCTGGAAGAGTATCACAAAATGATCAGTTTTCAGAAATCCGGGATTGAGCAGCCAAGTTATATCGGAGAAAATTGTACCGTGGGAAAGTCAATCTATCGAGGTGCCTTCTCCTACATTGGAAACAATGTAACTATTGGCGAAAATGTAAAAATATATCCTCATTCCTACATTGGCGACAATGTTGTGGTTGGTAATAACACTATTCTTCATCCCAATGTAAAATTGTATAGCGGCACCAAGGTGGGAAATAATTGCGTCATCCACGCAGGAACGGTTTTAGGAAGTGATGGATTCGGTTTTGCCCCGCAGGATGATGGTACGTATAAATCCATACCTCAGTTAGGCAATGTGATTTTAGAAGATAATGTAACCGTTGGTGCCAATACCGTCATTGATTGCGCAACCTTATTTGGTGATTCAACCATTATACGCAACGGTGTGAAATTGGATAACCTCATTCAAATTGCACATAACGTAGAAATCGGTAAGAATACCGTTATAGCGGCCCAGGTTGGTATTTCAGGTTCCACCAAGATAGGTGAAAACTGCGTGCTTGGAGGTCAGGTGGGTGTGGCAGGACACTTAGTTATAGCCAACAAAACGAGTGTAGGGGCTCAGGCGGGCATTTCAAAGTCAGTAAAAGAAGAGGGACAAAAACTAATTGGTTATCCCGTCATAGACGTAAAGGAGTATTTCAAGTCATACGCCATATTCAAGCAATTGCCCGATATTAGCTCCAGGTTAAAGCAATTGGAAGAGCGGATTACAACTGTCAATGGAACCTCTAACAAGGTTGATTTTGATTGAAAATGAGATAACTACCTCACTTTTACCCAAATTATTACGCTAAATTAAAGCCAACCTTCAATTTCTTAGATTATAAAGGGAATACAGGTTAAATTTGTGCCTTTTATCAAAAGAATGCTAAATCACAAGCAGCAGACAATCAAGAAATCCGTAACCCTTTCCGGAGTTGGTTTGCATACAGGGATAATCACTAAGATGACCTTTTTGCCAGCCCGGCCTGATCATGGCATTAAATTTCAACGTACCGACTTGCCCGGATCTCCCATTATCGATGCTGATTGCGATAATGTGGTGGATGTTTCCAGAGGAACTACCATTGAACAAAGCGGAGCCAGAATAAGCACAATCGAACACACCCTCGCAGCGCTTACCGGATTGGAAATAGACAACGTGCTCATCCAATTGGATGGACCGGAAGCCCCGATCATGGATGGCAGTTCAATCCAATTTGTTAATGTACTCAAAGAAGCCGGCGCAGAAGAACAAAATGCTATTCGCGACTTCTTTGAAGTCCAGGATAGTATCTTTTACCGGGAGGTAGATCGCAACGTTGAAATTGCCGCATTGCCTCTTGATGACTATCGGGTAACAGTGATGATTGATTATAACTCACCGGTATTGGGTAGTCAGCACGCATCCATCACCAACATCCGACAATTTGAGAAGGAGATCGCTTCGTGCAGAACTTTTTGTTTTTTGCATGAACTGGAGATGCTTTACAAAAATAACCTGATCAAAGGAGGCGACTTAAACAATGCAATTGTTATTGTAGACCGTGTGGTGCAGGAACATGAATTGGATAACATTGCCATCATGCTCAACAAGCCGAAAGTAGAAGTGAAAAAGGAGGGAATTCTTAACAACGTTGAGTTGCGCTATAACAACGAACCCGCTCGACATAAACTGTTGGATATTATCGGTGATCTGGCCTTGGCAGGCAGACCTTTAAAGGCACAAATACTAGCTGCAAGACCTGGCCACGCTGCCAATGTAGCTTTTGCCAAAAAGCTGAAAAAGGCCATGCATGAGGCCGACAAAAAAGGAATACCCAGGTATAATCCAAGCTTGCCCCCGGTGATGGATATCAATCAGATTTCCACCATACTCAGACATAGGTACCCATTCCTGTTAATTGATAAAATTATTCACCTGGACAATAAAAGCGTAGCCGGTGTGAAGAATGTAACAATGAATGAACCGTTTTTTCAGGGTCATTTCCCCGGCAATCCGGTGATGCCAGGAGTGCTTCAGGTTGAGGCCATGGCACAGATCGGAGGAATTTTAGTTCTGAATACCGTACCCGACCCGGAGAACTATTGGACCTATTTTTTAGGAATTGAATCGTTCCGTTTCCGGAAAATGGTGCTTCCAGGTGATACACTGGTCATCCAGTGCAACCTGCTTGTTCCAATCAAACGAGGAATAGCTAAAATGTATGGACGCGCATACGTAGGCAATGCATTGGTATGCGAAGGTACGATGACAGCCAGCATTGTTAGAAAAGACTCATGAGCCACCATCCCTTAGCGAACGTACATCCCGAAGCAAAAATTGGCAACAATGTTGTCATTGAACCCTTTGCAACCATTAAAAGCGATGTGGTAATCGGCGATGACTGCTGGATCGGTCCCAATTCCGTTATCTGGGAAGGTGCCCGCCTTGGTAAAAACATTAAGGTTTATCCAGGCGCTTCAGTTTCTTCTATTCCTCAAGACTTGAAATTTGCCGGTGAAAAAACAGAAACGTTTGTTGGCGATAATACGGTCATCCGCGAGTTTGTAACGATAAGCAGAGGAACGGCGGATAAACACAAAACTGAAATTGGAAGCAACTGTCTCCTGATGGCTTATGTGCACATAGCACATGACTGTACTATTGGCAACAACTGCATCTTTGCAAATGCCGTGCAGGTAGCGGGTCACGTTGTAATTGAAGACTGGGCAATCATTGGCGGCAGCAGTGCTGTTCATCAGTTTGTAAAAGTTGGCGCGCATGTAATGGTCTCAGGTGGGTCCCTGGTTAGAAAAGATATTCCTCCTTACACCAAAGCCGCGAGGGAGCCACTTACCTACTGCGGTGTAAATACCATTGGACTGCGAAGAAGAGGGTTTACATTGGAAAAAATTTCAGAAATTCAGGATACCTACAGAATAATTTTCCTCAAGGGCTTAAATAATTCAAAAGCCCTGGATCTGGTAGATAAAGAAATAGCGACAAGCCCGGAGCGCAACTATATCGTGGATTTTATTCGTAGTTCGGAAAGGGGAGTAATGAAAGGTTTTTCAACCAGCTCGGCCTCTTTTGAATGAAAATAGTGACGGAAAATCTAGGCAAGCGCTTCAACCGCGAGTGGATTTTCAAAAAACTCAACTTCACCTTTGAATCCGGGAATACCTACGCCATTGTGGGTCCCAATGGCTCAGGGAAATCTACATTGATGCAAGTACTGTGGGGCCAGGTGTTTCCAAGCGCCGGATCACTTTCCTATTCCATAGATTCACGTGAAATCAAAATAGAGGATTGCCATCGGCTTGTTTCCATTGCCACACCGTATATGGAACTGATCGAAGAATTTACCCTGGAAGAGATGATTCGTTTCCATTTCAAATTTAAGAAGCCGGTAAACAGCCACAGCACCGATGAGATGATCGATTTGATGGTCCTCGATCATGCCCGAAAAAAGCCAATTTCAAATTTTTCCTCCGGAATGAAGCAACGATTAAAACTCGGGTTGGCCTTTTTCTCCGATACGCCCGCACTATTTCTCGATGAGCCGACATCAAACCTGGATAAAAAATCCATAGATTGGTATCAGGTTAATCTTAGTAATTCAAGGGGTTCCAGGCTGGTCTTAATAGCCTCCAATGTAGATTATGAATACCCTGAAAATGCGATAAAAGTTGATTTATTGAGTTGTAAATAGGTTACAATTGCGGTATTCAAACGATTAAAATGAGTCCTGAAACAAGGTTAATAAATTCAATTAAGGTGTTTTCTTTATTTGATGCGCCTTTTTTACTAAGTTTAATGCGATTTAATATGGTCATAATGAAAAATGCAGGTAAAATCATTCTGGTGGTATTGGCTCTGGGGAGCTTGTTTGTCATCAATGGCTGTAAAAAAGATAGTGGCCCCGGTGAATCAATTGAGGATGTGCAATTGGGTAAATTGTCAAAAACCTGGAATGCCAGCAGTGTCGAATTGGATGGAACCGATCAGGCGGGTTACGATAATTTTAGTCTGACTATTTCCGGTACGCCAGGCAATACTTCATTCGGATACACAGCATCGGGTAGACCTCAAACCAGCCCATGGCCATCAAGCGGAACATGGTCGTTTGGAGCTACTCCTGAAACTCAAATTGTCAGGGATTCAGGTACCGGAGACCAACTGGCACTTACCTATTCCGTAACGGATACGCAACTGCAAATAACTTTTGCCTTCAGCGGAACTGGATTTCCTGGTGGCAAAACGAACAACGTAAACGGACAGTGGGTATTTACTTTTGCTCCCTAACAAAACAATAAAATCATCAATAAAAGCCATCTCAACCGATGGCTTTTTTGTTATTTTAAAACAACCAGGGTGATTCCGGCGCCTCCACGCTCCACATGTTCATCACCAAAGGAGGCCACACGCTTGTTTTGTTGCAACCGCTCACGAATTACCTTTCTCAATACGCCTTCGCCTTTGCCGTGTAAGATTCTCAGGTCGCTATGTCCCAGCAGCATGGCGTCATCCAGAAATTGATCGAGCCTGGAAATTATTTCTTCTACTCTGCTGCCTCGTACGTCCAATGTTGAATTAAAGGTCGATTGTTTGGAAAGTATATCAATACCTAGCGATCGAACAAAAGCTTTTTGCTGTTTCCCTTGCGGATTGGTTCGTACCAGTTTACTTACCTTTATTGAAGAGCGCATATCTCCAAACTGAACAATCGCAACCGTCCCCTTCAGAGAAATTATTCTTCCTGTTACTTCTTGCCCCTCTATCTTTACGTAATCACCTTCGCCAAGCGGAACGTTTTCCAAATTGCGTTTTTCCGTATCGGGTACCTTAACGACCTTACTTAATCCCTCGAGGCTTTGCCGTACTTTTCTGGTCTCCTTCTTTTCTGCCCGGTTTTCTTTAATATGCCGAATTGTCTTTTCAATCTCTTTATTGGTTTGCTTCAGCAATAGCGCTGCTTCCTCCTTGGCTTTATTAATGATTTGTTTTTGTTTTAATTCCAACTCCTCACTCAACTGCTTATACTTATTTAGCAGATCATTATACCTGATTTCCTTTAGCTTTACTTCTTTTTCTCTCCGCGTTAAATTTTGGCTTTCATCATTCACTTTTTTGATAAGCGACTCCAGCCCGGTAAGGCCGTTGCCGATGTTTTCCTCCGCTTGTTTTATAATCTCAGGAGACAATCCCGTCTTGTGCGCAATCTCCAATGCGAAAGAACTCCCGGGTTTTCCAATTTCCAAAACGAACCGGGGCTGCAACTTCTTGCTATCAAACAACATGGCGGCATTACGAATTCCATCCTGCCTTTCCGCAAATAATTTTAAGTTGTAGTAATGTGTAGTAGCTACACCCCAAACCTTTTTCTCTACCAATACCTTCAAAATTGACTGCGCTATACCTCCACCAAAATTCGGATCCGTTCCGGCGCCTAACTCATCCATTAGCACCAGTGTATTGGCTGATGCTTTCTCTACAAAGTAACGCATGTTGCGTAAATGAGAACTATAGGTACTCAGGTCATTTTCAATGGATTGTTGATCGCCTATATCCAGCAAAATTTTTTCAAAGACACCTACCCTCGATGATTCAAGGACAGGGATTAGCAAACCACATTGCACCATATATTGAATCAATCCAACCGTCTTCAAGCACACTGATTTTCCTCCGGCATTGGGTCCGGATATCAACAAAAACCGATCAGTATGGGTGAGGTCAATGGTAAGTGGGATCACGGCATCCTTATCCTTGTGATTAATCCAAAGCAACGGATGCCTGGCTTGTATCCAATCCACCTCTGGATATTCCAACACCTGAGGCATGGTAGCCTGCAATTCAATGGCTAGTCTTGCCTTAGCCTGAATAAGGTCAAGGTTTCCCAGAAATTCAAAAACTAATTTGAGTTCGTTGAGGTGCAGGCGTAGGAGACTTGTTAATTCTTTTAATATCCTTATCGATTCCCTTCGTTCTTCCAACTCCAGATTTCTGATTTCATTATTAGCCTCTACCGCTGCGGTTGGGTCAATAAAAACGGTTTGACCCGTGGCCGTCTCGTCCAGGATGGTACCTTTAATTCTTCGCTTATGTTCCGCCAGCACGGGAATCACAACCCTGCCCTGACGGATAACCGGTGAACTTGCCTCAGGAACCAATCCGCTGTTAACTGCATCTCTGAAAAATTGCTCAATTAGCCTTCTGGCGCGATGTGCCTCCTCTTTAAGCTTTTTCCTTATGCGTGAAAGTTCAGGGCTGGCGTTATCCTTAATCGTTCCTGTATCATCAATTTTGGAGAAAATAGTATTTGGAAAATTGCGTGGTAGGGTAACTACGACTGAAAGACTAAAAAGCCTAGGGTATTGTAATTTTTGCCGGAAAAAAAAATCAACACAACCAAATGCAATCTGTACAGACTGGCCAATTTGAAGCAATGTTTCAGCTTCTACAAAAGTGCCATCAATGGCGATCGTTGAAAAATGCGAAGTTGGATCACTGTATTGTGAAAAAAGAAATGTTTCACCGCTTTCCTTAATGCTTTTCAGCTCCCAGGTTTGATGTAGCAATTCCTGAATAGTTGAAAAATCAGAGTGAAATACTATCTTATCAACATGCTGAGTTCCTAAAGAACCCAAACAATAGCCGGCTATTCTTTCACGAATCTGATCAAACCCAAGTTTATTTTCAAAATCGGAGGGGTAGGTCATAACCATAAGGGGTTAAGGCTGATCCTTAATCCTCTGCTCCCGAAGAGTTAATGTATCAATGACAGCGTCCAGGATGGATTCCAATTCGCTGGGGCTCTGAAGGTAGTACTTATAGTTTACCATAAGCAAAGAGTCGGAAAGGCCCCTTCTGGAAATGAGTGAATCTTCGTACGGATAAAATAGTTTGATGGCCGAGTCGCGTGACATCTGTACACTGGAGATTCTGGCCTCTGCCAGATAAATATCAACCATCAGATTTATCATTTCCTGTTTATTGAGGAGTCCTTCGGGTTTGCTTTGATCCTTACAATGAAAAAGGACTAGTACAAACAAAGGCCACAGATACCTTATCCATCCCGCTGATTCCATAACACCTTTTGTCAAATTTACCGTTGGATATACTTAAAACGGGTTCAAAATAGTCATAATTCACCTATTTTTGGGCCACAAATAACGAGGGACTTGAAGCAACTGCTTAAAAAGCTAAGGAAATATGAGATTCAAATTCGCAAGGCGATTAATAGCCAGATGCAGGGCGATTTTCATTCCATTTTTAAGGGTTCAGGACTTGAATTTGATGACGTACGGCCTTACCAATATGGAGATGACATCAGAACCATTGACTGGAATGTTTCGGCCAAAGGTCATGGTACCTTCGTTAAAACTTTCAAAGAGGAAAAAGAGCAAACCATTTTTTTTATTATGGATGTAAGCGCTTCCCAGGAAATTGGCAGTCCGGGAAAAACAAAGTTTGATATTGCCACGGAAATTTGTGGTGTATTGGCGCTTTCGGGTGCAAAAGAATCCAGTCAGGTAGGGCTAATATGCTACAGCGATGAACGTGAAAAATACCTGAAACCAAAAAAGGGATTGTCTCAGGCGTATGAGATAGTATCCAATCTGGTAAGGTTAAGACCAAAGTCAAATAAAACCAATTTGTCAAGAGCTGTTGCCTTTGCACTAAATTCTATCAAACGAAGAAGTGTAGTCATCATGATCTCAGATTTTATCGATGAGAATTATTACACCAACCTGCGATCGCTGGCTCGAAAACATGATCTTGTACTCATACAAATCAGCGACAGCCGAGAGACCGATCTACCCAAGCTTGGCATTATACCGGTGCTGGACAAAGAAAGTAAAAAAACGCTCTGGGTCAATACATCTTTTGGAGATTTTAGAAGTCGTATTACGCAACATCACCATGAGCGAAAAGAGGATCTTGCTTCCTTTAGCAGAAAGCATCAGATTAATTTTTTAAGCATACGTACTACGGAAGACTTTGTGCCCAAACTGCTGCGGTTATTTAAGGTGCGGAATAAAATGATGAAAAGTGTTTGACCGGGTTGGACTTCTTGGCACACTCGTATTGTTGTTGTCTCTGCATTGCATGGCGCAAGAGGTGCGGGTTGAAGGCCGTTTTTTGGAAGACAGCATAAAAATTGGAGTTGCATTTCCCTACTCGCTTTCGGCCAGTTATCCTACAATCAAAACAATTGTATTTCCTGATTCCACTTTTTCGTTTGACCCCTTTGAAATTGATCACAAAAAGTACTTCCCTACCAAATCTACCTCCGGTACGAGCTACGACAGCGTGGTGTATTTTCTCACCTCATTTGAAATCGATAGTGTTCAGGCATTGCGGCTTCCGGTTTTTATAGTTGAGGGTCATGATTCGACCGCAATTTATGCTGAAAAAGACAGTGTGTTCCTAAAGCACCTTGTCGCTCAGGTACCTGATTCAGTATCTATAGAGAAATTGCCGCTAAAGACAAATACTGCCTATCAAACCGTTAAGTGGTTGCTAAACTATCCCGTTCTTCTTATTGCCGGTGGTGTACTGCTATTAACTATCCTACTTGTATGGATCATTTTTAGAAAGCGAATCAAACAATATTTTGTATTGCGTAAACTCAAAAAAAATCATCAAAAATTCCTGAGGGACTTTCAACTGGCCGTAGAACGACTGCAATCCGGTTATTCAACCCAACAGGCAGAGGCAACACTTCTGCTTTGGAAAGAATATATGGAGAGGCTGCTGGCTAGCCCCATTACAAAATACACGTCTAAAGAAATTTTTAATCTTGTCAAGGACAAGTCACTTGCTGATGCCCTCAGACAAATTGACAAAACCATCTACAGAGAAAGTAAAGAATTAAAAACCGAGCCATTGATAGAACTTCAGCGGTTTACAGAAGAACAATTCACCAATAAAGTACACCAAGTAAGAAATGGATAATCTGACAGAAGTCTGGTATTCCTTATCGTGGTTTTATCCTACTACTTTTTCCGGGTTTACCTGGGCCAATCCCCTATACCTGTGGCTGCTGGCCCTTGTACCCGTCCTGTTCTTGTTGCGATGGATACTTCGATACTATTTCAATCAGAAATTGCCGGTAGCCCTGGTAAAGAGTGATTTGAAAAGTACCCCGCTTACTTTGGTGAGATTTGCCCCCGAAATTCTCCTGACCCTTGTTGTAGCCTTAATCCTTGTAGCCTTGGGCAGGCCCCAAAAAACAAATGAAAAAGTAGAACAGTGGACTGAGGGAATTGACATTATTCTGGCGATAGATATTTCTCAGTCGATGCAGATAGAAGATTTTATCCCCAACAGGCTTGAGGCGGCAAAAGATGTAGCCCGTGACTTCATCAAGGGGAGAGTACAAGACCGGATCGGCATTGTGGTTTTTTCCGGAGACGCATTTTCGCTGGCGCCACTCACCACCGACTACGATCTGTTGAATGCCTATCTCAATGATATTAGTTTCGATATGATTGAAAATCGAGGCACAGCCATTGGCAGTGCTATGGCCGTAGTAACCAACCGCATGAGAGAGTCAGAGTCCAAGTCTAAAGTTTGTATACTGCTGAGTGATGGTGATAACACGGCCGGCAATATTGATCCTATTACTGCGGCAGAACTGGCAGCGGCATATACTATTAAAACGTATACCATTGTGGTTGGTAAAGAAGGGCTTGTCCCATTTGGCAAAGACTACTTTGGCAGGCCCAATATGGTAGAAAATACGGTAGACGAAACAACCATGAGAAAGATCGCCAGCATCAGTTCGGGGGAATTTTTTAGGGTAAGTGATAACGAAGCGTTGAAGCGGGTTTTTGAAAGAATAGATCAATATGAAAAAGCGGAAATAAAGGAGACGCGCTTTAAGGATACAGCCGACTTCTATTTTATTTACCTGCGCTGGGCAACGTTGCTGTTTTTGTTGTGGTTACTGCTGAAGTCGACATTTATGAGCAACGTACTACAAGACTAGCTCATAGAATGATTGCCCAAGCATAATCAGCCTTACTCCAAAAATAATCAGGAATATCCCCAAGGCTATGTTCATGACCTTTAGGAGCCGGCTTGTTACCAGGCTTCTCAATTTATCTGCAAGGTATGCTTTCGTAACGTCTGTAAGCAAAACAGTGGCCAGCATAGAAACAAAAAAAATAAAAAAGCTAAACCCGCTGCCGTATCCATAATCTAAGGCTGCGATACTCACAACACCAATCCAAAAAACGGGCACCATTGGACTCAGCCCATTAATAACAAATCCTTTGAAGATATAACGATAAAAGCCTTTTTCACTGGGTAGGTTTATATCTACCTGCAACCTCTTGCGACTTTTGACCAGCAGATGATAGAGTCCGAATAAAATCAAAATAATTCCACCCGCGTAGGCCAGCAGCATTTGAAATTTTTCATTTTCCAGCATTTGGGCCATACCCAGGTAGCAAACAAAAACATAAAAAATATCACTCAGTGAAACCCCCAACGCAATCCAGGTTCCGTGCCAAAATCCCTTTTCAACACTTGTTTGAATAATTGCAAAAAAAACAGGCCCAACTAACAAAGCGAGCAGTAATCCAAATTTTATTCCGTTGAGTACAATCATCAGGGTTTATTAGCCTCCAAAAATTCCATCCATTCTTCCAATTGAGCCTTTTTCATAACTCTGGGAAATTTATTTTGACCCCCTACTTTACCTTTTGATTCCATCCATTTATAAAATATTCCAAAAGGAACTATATCTACAATAATTTCCTTGAGAGCCGCACTTCGCTCAACGGCATAATCATCGTTTAGTTCTTTCAACCGGGCATCAAGGCGCTCTTTCAGGATTTTATTATCGATTTTATTGTCTGTCCCAACAAACCAATGGTGGGCAAATAAGGAACCATGGGGCACGCCGGCAACGGCAAATTCCTTGACGACAATATTCAATTCATCCGATACCAGTTCGATTGCCTTATTCATATTGTCAACCGACAAATGCTCACCACACAAACTCAAAAAATGTTTTGTGCGGCCAGTTATAATAATTTCAGATTCTTCAAGCGAAACAAATTTGATCACATCGCCGATTAAATACCGCCATGCTCCAGCACAGGTAGACATCAGCAAGGCGTATTCTTTCCCTTTTTCTACCTGATCAATCGCAATGGATTCAGCTTCTGGTTTTATTTCTCCTGTTGAAGTAAAATTCTTGTCCTCAAATGGAATAAACTCATAGAATATGCCATTGTTCAGTACGAGGCGCATGGACTTATGCTGAGGAATGGCCTGATAGGCAATGAATCCCTCCGAGGCAAGATAAGTTTCTATATAGTGAATCGGTCGGCCTAATAATTTCTCAAAACCCTTTTTATAGGGATCAAATGAAACACCCCCGTGAACATAAACTCGGAGATTGGGCCATAGCTCATGAATATGACTTACCCTATAGCGTATCAATATTTTCTCAATCAATATTTGTATCCATGCAGGAACGCCTACGATGATACCGATGTCCCATTCTTCCGCGTTCAATACAATTTCCTGTAGCTTGGCATCCCAGCTTCTGGTTTTGGCAATTTTCTTTCCCGGTTTATAGAAATGTTGAAACCAGAAAGGAAGTCTCGCGGCCTGAATTCCACTTAAGTCGCCTTCAAAATAGCTGCCTTTGTGGTTGAGATGGGTACTGCCTCCGATCATTAAAATTCCGGCGCCAAAAAATTCATTTGGCAATTCATACTTTGAGAGGGTAAGTATTTGCCTGATGCTGGTCCGCTGAATGGCCCTGGTCATGTCCTTGGTCACCGGAATATGTTTTGAAGATGACTCGGAAGTTCCCGAACTAAGAGCAAAATACTTCACCCGACCAGGCCAACACACATTTTTCGCCCCTTTTAAGGCAAGGTGCCACCAATCTTTATAAATTTTGTTATAATCATGAATGGGAATACTGGATTTGAACGTGTTGTAGTATTCGTTATCCTCTCTGCGAAATGAATTAAGAATACGCTGAAAATTGTAGTATTTACCGAATTCCGTCTGACCGGCCGTGATGAGCAGATTCTTTAGTTCTTGTTTTTGCAGTTCCGCGGGAGAGGAGTATTCCTGCTCCAGATTTTCACGAAGTTTTATCCCTTTTTTTAGTAAGGTCCCTAATATCGCCATATTATTGCATTCGAACTCATTGACCCATCGGGCAAGCGGGTAAAGGTATAAAATGAACATTAAAAATAACATAGACTTGCTCAGGCAGGAACTTACCACGAATAAATGTGAATTGATCGCAGTAAGTAAGACACAGCCGGTAGACATAATCCTGGATGCCTATCAGGCAGGGCAGCGCGCATTTGGAGAAAATAAGGTGAAGGAAATGGAACAAAAGTCCATCGCCTTGCCAAAGGATATTCACTGGCATATGATTGGTCATTTACAAACCAACAAAGTCAAATACATTGCGCCTTTTGTCTCCCTTATTCACTCCGTAGATAGCCAGAAATTACTTGAAGAAATCAACAAACAGGGCACAAAAATTAACCGCGTGATACCCTGTTTACTTCAGGTTCATATTGCACAAGAAGAATCCAAATTTGGTCTCAGCCAGGAGGAACTGCTATCGCTACTCGACACGGTAAATAATTATCCCTTTGTGAAAGTTTCCGGCTTGATGGGTATGGCAACGCTTACCGAAAATGAAGATCAGATAAAAAAAGAATTTGGTAATTTGAAAAAACTTTTTGATGAGCTTAAAGGCAAAAAATTCGGTAAAAATATTGAAATGAAATATCTCTCTATGGGGATGAGTTCAGACTATCCTTTGGCTGTTGCCCTTGGCAGCAACATGGTCAGGGTGGGAACTGCCATCTTTGGTGAACGTAAATAGCATGAATTTTCAACGCACAACGATCATCCTTGGCGCATTGGTTGGTGGACTTGCTGTTGGGCTAGGCGCCTTCGGGGCTCACGCGCTAAAAGATATCCTGCTGCAAACCAATCGAACCGATACGTATGAGTTGGCTGTTGAGTACCAGTTTTATCATGCGCTGGCAATTTTACTGCTGGCGGCATTAGTGGATAATATTAATCCGGGGTTGGCTTCATGGGCCAGACTGTGCTTTGCTCTGGGCTCGTTGATCTTTTGCGGAAGCCTTTACATTTTATCACTGAGTGGTGTCACAATCTGGGGTGCCGTGACACCCATAGGAGGTGTTCTGTTTATTGCAGGCTGGACCATTTTTGCCCTGGCTGCCATCAAAAAAAATCAGCTATAATTTTTCTGACCGTTCAACGATCATTCTTTGCCAAGCACATTGGCGGTAAAGATCAATTGATTTTGATCATTTACAGAATTGGAAATAATCTTGACAACCTTATTCTGTCTTCCATATTTACCCGCACTGTTGAAGGCAATGGTGATCTCACCTTTACTTTCCGGGGCGATAGGATCGCGGGGCCAGCCTTTGGGTGTGGTGCATCCGCAGGTAACTTCTACATTTGTTATGATAAGAGGAGTATTGCCCGAATTTGAAAATTTGAACGTGTGCTCTACCCGTTCACCTTGTTTAATGTCTCCAAAGTCAATTGAGGTACTCTCCCAGGTCAACTGAGGTCCTTCGCTAATGGATTGGTTTTCTTGCGCGAAGCAAAGTCCGGATAATAGAAAGAATGCTGGTGCATGAAAAAGGGAAAGAAAATGCTTCATAAGGTGTGATTTTTTACAAATTTACACATTAATAGACTGTGACTATAACGAGCCAGATCGTCAACCAGACATACAAATTCATGCCAAATGTAGACCGTATTTATGGGAACAGAGTCAGGGTGCGGGCTTGTGGCATTTGCCTGATGGATAATAAGTTATTGCTCGTCAATCACAGACAGCTTTCAAAAGAAAATTTTTGGGCTCCTCCAGGAGGGGGTATTGAGTTTGGGGAACTGGCGGGGGAAGCATTGGAACGTGAGTTTTTGGAGGAAACGGGGTTAAAAATAAAGTGCGAGGAACTGCTTTTTATTGCGGAATTTGTTAACCCTCCCCTCCACGCGGTTGAATTATTTTTTAAGGTAGATTATATTGATGGCGTGCTTAAAAAAGGTTTTGATCCTGAAATGGGGCCTGATGACCAGCTAATTGAGGATGCCAAATTCATGTCCTGGAAAGAAATACTTAAACTGAATGAAAAGGAACTTCATGGTATATTCAAATACACACCTGAACCAGCCAAAATCCTTGATTTAAGGGGCTATTTTAAATTATAATTGGTTGTGTTAAACGGCTTAAAATATTTATAATTGCATGCTTAAACCTGTAAAAAATGAATCTTACTAAAATCCTGACCTACGTTCTTTTCGGTATCAGCATTTTTCTGGGCTATTACCTTTATAGCGGTGTCCAAAATACAATAGAGGACCGCAAACTAATCGGTGAAAAAGAGGCTGCCGTCATTGAAAAACTGAAGCTTATACGCGAAGCAGAAATCCTGTATCAGGAAGTAAACGGAAAATACACGGCCAGTTGGGATACCCTTTTAAATTTCATTCAGAATGGTCAGGTCGCCATTGTTGAGCGAAGAGAAGAAATAAAACAGAAAGAATACGGTGGTGAAGAAGTCACTGTGTTTATTGACACGCTAGGATTCATCCCGGCAAGGGAACGCATTTTTAAAGAGAACTTCAATGTGAATGCGGCTGATAATGGGATCTTCATGGGATATAATGTAAAAGTTGGAGACAGGGCCGTAAAAAATCAACGTGGTTATTCACTTAAAGTAGGCGACAAAGTCACAGAGCCTCCTTTTACAGAAGATGGATTTATCACATCACTGGCAGATATAAAAGTTGGTCAGGAAGTTCGCAAAGGTCAAATTTTGATGAGCATATGGGATTACAAATTTAAACCCGACGTGGACTTGATCAGATTGGCTAACAAGCCAGGCTCAGACACTAAGTTTGAAATATTCGTGGGCAAGGTGGATAGAAATGGTGTTTTGGTAGATGTGATTGAGGTAAAGGATCCATCACCGGATAATCCATTCAGGAGTGAAAGCAACGAGGCGAAAAATCGCAAGCCCTTGCGTTTTGGATCCAGGACAGATGTCTCTACTTCAGGAAACTGGGAATCTTAAAATATTTTGGCATCAGCCGTTCTGAGCTATAAGCTGATCAAAAAAATCAAAGATGAAAAATTTGATGTAGATAATCTTCATCAATACACCCTGATGATTCATCTCGGGGTTCGGGATCTTCAAGTCGGCATCGTGGACAGCGATGACCGGCTTCTTTTTTTTGAAGACTACATTTTTCAGAACCTCAATTCAAGCGAAGACCAGCTTCTGCTGTCAAAAGAATTATTTGACGCGCATCACTTGCTTACGGCCGGTTTTTGGAAAAAAGTGAAGTTCTCAGTCAAAAACAATAAACTTGTACAGGTACCGGCTTCTCTTTTTTTGGAATATGCTGCCAGTGAATACCTGAATCTGAATGCCAAATTTGACCCGGATAAGGAAATTGTGTTGCATTGCAACCACTCCGACAAGCACACCGTTACTATTTTTGCCCTCTCCAGAAACTTGCATGAATGGATAGGTGAACTTTATAAAAATTCCACCTTATGTTTCATTCACCAGTCGGCTGCTTTAATTGAAGGGGTGGTCAACTTTGCTCCTGGTGTAACTCAGCCTTCCTTATTTATCTACATCGACCGGTTTAAATTGCATATACTCTCGGTAAAGGACGGCCAGTTGATCTACTACAACCAGTTTTCGATCAAGCATTTTTCCGACTATGTTAAATACATTATGCTGGTGCTCAGCACCATGAAACTGGATCAGCATACCAGTCAGGTTGTATTATGGGGTTACATTGGGAAGAATTCCCCACACTTTATAGAGTTCTCCAAATACATCAAAAATGTGACGTTTGGAACCAGGCCCAAGTACCTTAAGTTCGGATACCTGTTTGACGAAATTCAAGACCATCATTTCCTTGATCTGTACGCCATGCGCCTACTGGCCACCTGACTTGGCACAAGTTATTTTATTAACTTTAAAGACCCTAAAATTCGATTCCGCCGATGAAAAAAATTGCATTGTTTCCAGGCTCCTTTGATCCCTTCACCAAGGGGCATGAAGATATTGTTTTAAGAGGGCTCAATATTTTTGACAAGATTATCATTGCCATCGGATACAACAGCGGAAAAAGCAATCGGTACTTTGCCGTAGAACTGATGGTTTCCAAAATAAAAGAGACATTTAAGAAATACCCGAACATTTCCGTAATCACTTATGCGGAGTTAACAGCAGCATTGGCAAAAAAAAATAAGGCTAACTATCTCTTAAGGGGTTTGCGGAATACGACGGATTTTGAATACGAAAATAGTATCTCTCAGGTGAACCGACACCTCAATAAAGACCTTGAATCTGTTTTTCTGATTACCTCGCCCCAGTTTGCTTCAATCAGCTCCTCCATCATACGAGAGGTACACCGGTATGATGGAGATGTAACCGCTTTTCTCCCCTACTCCCTTTAGTGCTCACGGTTGATTTCAAGACCTTCCGTTTTGCGATAATACTCCTCAAAAACAAAACGTATGGATCTGTAAGAATTTTCCAAGGCATGGTAAACTTCCTTTTGCGTCATCCACCTAAGGTCTTCAATATCTTCTTCTCCGGCCGGTTTCATCTTGCTGTCGTCCATCACACTCATCTCATACCACTTCGTATGCTTAATCATGCTGTTTTTGTTCATGGTATAGGTATGCCAAGTGGTACAAATCTTCTTGCCTAATTTTACGGTTATATTACACTCCTCCTCTACCTCCCTTAAGGCGGTCTGAGGATAGCGTTCACCATTCTCCTTTTTGCCTTTGGGCAAATCCCATTTTTTCAACCGATAGATCATCAGAACCTTATCCTTTTTTAGGATTAGTCCGCCGGCAGCCTTGATTACTTTAAATTGAGATTTGATGAATTCTTTTATCTCCTCATAATGATCGGTCGTTAACTCGAGAGAAAGCAGGTTGGTCGGTACTTTGGAGTTGAGAAGGTATAAAATGGCTTGAATATCCTCCGTTATCACATTCATGATCCATACATGATGGATCAGTCTTGACTTTGAAATAACTTCACGCTTGGCATCAATTACGTGATTATAGCTCCCTTCCTCCGGTTTATGGCCAGGCTTCAGTATTCTTACAGGAATGTCATTGACGAATAGATTCATTATCGATTAAGTGAGCCATGGATGCAAAAACATAAATAATTAGCAATGAGTCAATATTGTGTGAATTAATAATCCATTTATTTTCAAAAAAATTCCTTTTACCAAGCGAACCGCACTATTAAAGGCCAATGCTTGGAGCAGGCACAGATTACTGATAAATTGCTGTATCGAAATTAAGCCCGGAACTCACCAGCGGGACTTCGGTTCACTAATTTATATTATGAGCACAGTTACTATTTATCAACCCACAGCCACTGAAATAGCGGAAAAACTACTTGAAATTCAAGCCATCAAACTGAACTACAAAAATCCCTTTACATGGAGTTCCGGATGGAGATCTCCCATTTATTGTGACAACCGGTTGTCCTTATCTTATCCTGATATCCGCACTTTCGTTAAAGAGTCCCTGACCAAAGCCATAAGAGAGCGATTTCAGAATGTGGAAGTAATTGCAGGGGTTGCCACTGCGGGTATTGCACAGGGGGCATTGGTAGCTGATTTACTAAACCTCCCCTATATCTATGTGCGTCCCAAACCCAAAGAACACGGAATGGGTAACCAAATTGAAGGCAGAGCAGAAAAAGGAAAAAAAGTGGTGCTGATTGAAGACCTCATTTCCACGGGAGGAAGCTCTCTCAAGGCGGCAGAAGCCCTCATCCAAGGTGGGATGAAAGTGATCGGTATGGCCGCAATTTTTACTTATGGATTTGATGTAGCGGAAAAGAATTTCGAAACTGCCGGTATCCCCCTGATTTGCCTCAGTGATTTCAATTCACTTCTCAAGGCGGCGGTTCAGAAAAAGTATTTGGATGAAAGTCAGTTGATCCACGTAAAATCGTGGAGACTGGACCCGGCGAATTGGAAATATTAATTAATACTTTCCCTCCAGACCTAGTCCAAAAAGGGCAAAGTCATATTTTACAGGATCGTTCGCATCGAACTTCCTCAAAGCCCCGGTAAGCTCCAACGCGGTAAACCAATCCATCGGCTTCCGTTTAATCAGGTTAAGCTCGCGTGCTACCCGCTCTACGTGTAAGTCGCAAGGACACACCAACTGCGAAGGTTTTATGGAATTCCAAATACCAAAATCAACACCTTTATTATCTTTTCTTACCATCCATCGCAAAAACATATTTATCCGCTTACAAGCAGACTTGCGGGCCGGCGTGGCAACGTGTTTTTTGGTGCGTAACGGATATTCTTCCAGGGAAAAAAAACGTTCATGAAAATTAATTAAGGCATTACCCACGTGCTGGTCATGGCTATCCATTAAAAAAGCCGATTCCAGGGAGCCGTATTTTTTATAATGACTACGCAAGAAACGGATAAAGTAAAGACAATCTGTTTCGTTGAATGTCCTGTGCTTGAATTTCTTAAATGCTTTTAATTCCGAGGCTGTGTGATTGCAGATGAAATCATAAGGACGATTATCCATCCTATCCAAAAGTTCCCTGCATTTGCTGATAATCGTTTTTCGTTGTCCCCAGGCCAAAATAGAAGAAAAGAAACCAGCTATTTCAATGTCTTGCCGCAGTGTGTACGCCCGAGGAATCGAGATGGGGTCGTTAACAATAAAAGCAGGTTGATTGTATACCTCAACCTGTTCGTCCAGGAAAGATTTTAATTCATCGCTTTTCACAAATCACTTGTAATAAGTGACTTCTACCCTGAATTTAGCATCTATACCACCGAGGCGATCGAAAGCCGATTTGGAAATCTTAATGATGATTCTGTTATTTACTCCGGTAGCCGGTATAGGTCCCACCACCCGCACAAAAACCTCCCGGTTATTCAATTCATTTTTTACTTTAAGGATAGTGCCCGTTTTAGCTGTTCGGTGCAAGGCCAGGTATTTTCTATTGCCATCGGTGCCTTCAATGAGTTCGGCAAGCCCTGCTTCACGCACTTCATCTGTGCCCGCCACATTTTCTGAAATCTTTACCACGGTTTCGATTGGCTCAATAACCGTTGGTTGAATTATTTTTCCTGTACTGTCTTCCTTGTTTTTTACAGTGGTTGTTTCCGGTTGGGCTACCCGTATCTGTTGTCCAATATCCAGATTGGTAGTGGTAAAATTATTCCATTCCTTCAATTGCTGAACAGAAATACCGTACGTTCTGGATATAGAAAATAGTGTCTCCTTAGGAGCAACCGTATGATAACCTACCATGGTATTGCCGGTTACCGGCGGAGTGATTTCAACTGAAGTTGACGGGCGATTAATGACCAGTTGCTGCCCAACCGAAAGTGAATTCTCTGTAAGATTATTCATCGACTTCAGTTCATCCACCGTAAGATTGTAAAGCCGGGAGATGGAAAACAATGTTTCGCCACTTCCCACTATATGATATCCTTTAGTTTGCTTTGCAGGAGTCGCTCGAGGCACATAAGGCACTTTTACTATCTGGCCCACTTCCAGACCTGCATCCGCCTCCTGATTATATTCAAGGATTTGTAACATGGTTACATTATATCGTCTCGAGATTCCATACAAAGTTTCCTGCTCATCAACCTGATGAATGATGAATGCCTTACCGTTGATGGTCTCCATCCTTAGCGAATCCGACGCTATCCCGGATTCATTAGGAGCCCACAAATGCGTAACGAATAAAATTATTTTTATCATAAACGGACAAGTTGAAAAAATGCCTTCGTGGCTAAAACACTATTAACTTAAAATGGTAATACTTGCTCATTAAATGGATCTGTGTCACCATGCCGTAGTACGCCAATTCGCCACAGGACACGGAATCCGCACGGAACTGCCACCCGCATGGGTATGGCTTTCTTTTATGCTTATTTCTGCCAATCTGAACTGACTACAGGTTACAAAATTTAACTCAAAAATTTCAGAAACCAACACATTCACACAAAGTAAACCCAATGCTTTGTAGTAACTTTGGCAAGTTAATCAGGTTAATAACGATGAAAAAATTAATAATCGTATTTTCCATATTCTGGACCTACGGGGCAATGACAGCAGTGGCCCAGGACAAGCCGAAGGTGATGGTGATGGAAGTAAAAGCGGAGATAGACCCTCGCATGACCCGCTATGTGAATTTAGCGTTGGATCATGCTGAGCAGATAAAAGCAGACTATGTGATCATTGAGATGGATACCTATGGAGGAATTCTGACCGATGCAAAAGACATTGTAGATCGTCTGCTGGACCTAAAAGTACCGTTATGGGTGTTTATCAACAAAGACGCTGCCTCGGCAGGCGCACTCATCTCAATTGCCTGCGACAGTATTTACATGGCGCCAGGAGCCAGCATTGGAGCTGCTACGGTAGTTCAGGGTGGAACCGGAGAAGCGGCTCCCGATAAATACCAGTCCTATATGCGGTCTATTATGCGGTCTACCGCGGAGCAAAATGGACGGGATCCCAGAATTGCTGAAGGCATGGTAGATGAACGAGTGGAAGTTGACAGTATCAAAAGAGAAGGAACGGTCATTACATTTACTACGGCTGAAGCCATCAAGTATGGTTACTGCGAAGCCAAGGTGGAATCCATCGAAGAAATATTAATGCGCAATAAGGTAGAAAATTACGAGTTGATACAATTCGAAATAAGCAATACAGAAAAAGTCATCGCCTTTTTTCTTAATCCCTTTATCAGTGGAATATTAATTCTTGTGATCATTGGTGGATTATATTTTGAATTGCAAACTCCTGGCGTTGGCTTTCCAATTTTTGCATCCATCACGGCATTGATTTTTTATCTTGTCCCCTATTACCTCAACGGATTGGCTGAGAACTGGGAGATCATTGCACTTTTTATCGGCCTTTCATTAATACTTGTTGAAATCTTGGTCATTCCCGGTTTTGGTGTGGCCGGAATTTCCGGAATTGCGATTACAGTGGGTTCCATGGTACTTATCATGGTCAATAATGATTTCTTCAATTTCGAAATGGTACCAATCGGTGATATTATCGCTGCATCACTTTCCATTTTCGGTGGGCTAACCGGTGGAGTTTTGTTGCTTTTCTTTGGTGGCGTTCGCCTGAGCCAATCCAGTTTCTTTAAAAGAATATCCTTGACTGATACCCAGGCACAATCTGACGGTTACACTTCGAATTTTAATTCCAATGACCTCATTGGTAAGTCTGGTGTTGCCTATACGGTGCTGCGCCCCAGCGGCAAGATCATGATTGAGAATCAATTGTACGATGCTTTCTCCAGAGGCGACTACATTGAGAAAGGGGATACCGTTACGGTAACGGAAATAGAAGGATCTACCTTAAAGGTAAGAAAGGTAAAATGATGAAAATCCTGGGAATCATTCCGGCACGTTACGCCTCAACCCGATTTCCTGCAAAGCCGCTGGCGGATATTGCCGGTCAGACCATGATAGAATGGGTATATACGCAGGCGCTAAAAGCAGATAGGCTCAGCAAAGTGGTGGTGGCCACGGACAATGAAAAAATTTACAATCACGTAAAACAAAAAGGTGCATCCGTATTCATGACTGCCGAAGGTCATGTAAGCGGAACCGACCGGTGTGCTGAAGCTTTATCCCTTACCAGAGAGCCGTTTGATTATGTAATCAATATTCAGGGAGACGAACCTTTCATTGATCCACGTCAAATCAACCTGCTGGCTTCGCTCCTTGACGGACAGGCAGAACTCGCCACGCTAGTTAAAGAGATAACTGAAGTGGAGTCGCTCACCAATAGCAACATCGTCAAAGTGATTGTGAGCCGCCATCGCGAAGCAATTTATTTTAGCAGAAATCCCATACCCCATGTCAGAAACAAACCAGTGGAAGCATGGCTGAACAGTCATACTTTTTTCAAACACGTCGGTACGTATGGATACCGGACAGATATCCTTAGCCAGATTACTCAGCTACAGCCATCATCACTGGAAATAGCAGAATCATTGGAGCAGCTCCGATGGATTGAAAACGGTTTCAAAATAAAAGTAGCAGAAACGGAAATCGAATCGATGGGTATCGACACACCCGAAGACCTTTCCAAAGCGTTGAATTACCTGAAAGAAAGAACTAATCAATAGGCTTGAGCGAAAGTTTTTCTATGGCAAACCGGTTCACTTCCCTCATTACAATTTCCAGGTCTTTGGATACCAGGTGTGAACCGATGACATGTGCTCCGGCATTGGGCACAGGAATTGCCTCTTTCAATGTCTCAGGCGTTCCTAGTTGTTCGTGCATTTTCAACATAGCACTTACTTTCACCGTTGGGTCCTGATTTTCTTCGTCTTTGTAATAGTACAAACTGAGCACTGGTTGTTTTACCCGTTCAAAAGTTTCACGGGTCATTTTACTTTCCAGCAGCTCCTGCAGTTGCGTTAAGGCTTCAAGCCGGTATTTTCCATTCCAGTATTGTTGTCTTTCGGGGCTGTAGTTTATCTGCTGATACTCTCCTCCCATCACCATTCTGACAATTTGCAATCCCCATGGATTGTTGAGCAGAAAAGCTGAAGGGTCGTTGATTTCGATGTTGGGCGACATGTTTATCAGTGCATGGACGGCATCCGGAAACTCCGCTGCCAGCATCAGGGCCACGGTGCCTCCCGTAGAAGTACTCAGGATAATAACCTTCTCTCCTATTGCCTTTCCAATGGCTAACGCTTCTTTGGCACTCTTCCATAATCGATCTGGGGTAAAGTAGAGTAGTTGCGCTGCCGTATCTATTCCATGGTCTGCCAGTCTTGCCAGAAAGAGGTTACAGCCAAATTTTTTCGCAAACTCAGTATGTACCGGATCACCTTCTTCCTGGCTCGCTGAAAATCCATGCAGGTAGATGACACTGTAGGCTGTTTTTACCCTGGCACTGTCAAACCATACAATCCGAGCCTCATTATCGGGTTTTACTTTGTGCTTGGACTCTTGGATTGCAATATAGTTTTCCAACTGATCCGATCCGGCAGGAACGTTCGGCATCGTCATTTCAAATTCAGGCTTTGCCGGATATGGTCCGAGAAAATAAACGCCTAGAATAAGCAGAAATGGAAAGGTGAAAAGGATAGAGCGTTTAGACATTATGGAGTATTTTGAACTGCAAATTAAGGATTTGAGAAAACGAAATGCAGGAAGTGGAGATTATTTAGAATTAATTAACTTATTTTCTGACTTGTCATAAGAGTCAAAATTTATTCTCTTTATCCATTTTTCAATTTCTACAGCCCAAAACACAATACTTGATACCGCAATTGTTATTGCCAGTTCATAAAAAGATAATGGTTGTGTTTTGAAAATTTCATTAAAGAAAGGAGTATAAATTATCATTAATTGAAGGGCAACTGATCCTACGAGTGCCCACAACATAGGCTTGTTTGAAAAAACTCCAATCTTGAATATGGATTCCTTATCTGACCTAATTGCCATTACATGACCTAATTGAGAAAGGCAGAGCACTGAGAATGCCATTGTTTGCCAGTTGGAATTCTCATTAGAAATAGCCCATGCCTGTATTCCTATCGTTAATACGCCAAAAAGCAAACCAAAAAACAAAATATGTCTTACCATGCCACGGCTAAATATACTTTCCTCTGGATTTCGCGGAAAGCGCTTCATGATATTGGGCTCAGCAGATTCGGAGGCAAGGGCTAATCCGGGCACACCATCACTTATAAGGTTTATCCAAAGTATGTGTATAGGCAATAACGGAACAGGCAACCCGAAAAATGGCGCAAGAATAATTGCCCACAATTCTCCGCTGTTACTGGTCATAGTGTATTTGATAAATTTTAGAATGTTATCAAATATTCTGCGACCATGTTTGACTGCTACTACAATGGTAGCAAAATTATCATCCAATAAAATCATGTGTGATGCTTCTTTGGACACTTCAGTACCGTTTATGCCCATTGCAATACCGATATTGGCATTTTTAAGCGCAGGCGCATCATTTACGCCGTCACCCGTCATAGCCACAAAGTGATTCTTGTCTTGTAAGGCATTTATAATTTTTAATTTTTGTTCCGGATTTACCCGTGCATATACACGCACTTTTTCTACAATTTCCTCAAATTCATCCAATGTTAATTTGGCGAGTTCAGAACCGTTTAGCACAATGTCTTCTTCAGAGGATATTATTCCTATTTGTGTTGCAATGGCTTTAGCGGTGAGTTGATGGTCGCCGGTTATCATCACAGGAATAATTCCTGCCTGTTTACATTCTGCTACTGCTTGTTTAGCTTCTTCACGCGGAGGGTCTATCATCCCGGCAAAACCAATAAGTGTTAATGATGTTTCTATTTCACCGGGGCTTAGCTCCTCCGGTATAGCCGGAAGCAACTTAATAGCATATCCTAAAACCCGATAGCCCTTTTCAGCCATCTCATTTGCTTTGTTTTCAAATTCAGGAATAAGTGATTGCTGTTCATTATACAGTTTTCCGAATAATACATCCACTGCTCCTTTTGTTATTGCAAGGATTCCATCCTTAATTTCATGGAGTGTTGTCATACACTTTCGTGTGGAATCAAAGGGCAATTCCGCAATTCGCGGAAACTTTATTTCTAAATCGCTTCTCTTTAAGTTATTATTGAAAGCATATTCAACCAATGCAACTTCTGTTGAATCGCCTAACCATTTTCTGTTATTGTCTTTTGAAACATCATTGTTTAATGCCATTACATTTAATAAAGCAGTGCCATCAGGAAATATCGGATTAATATTGTCGGCTTTTGTTTCAAAAACTTCCTGCACCGTCATTTTATTGAGTGTAAGCGTTCCTGTTTTATCGGTGCAGATGTAGGTAACAGACCCAAGCGTTTCTACGGCAGGTAGTTTACGGATTAGTGCATTGCTTTTCACCAATCGTTTTGCGCCTAAGGCAAGTGCTATTGTTATGAGAGCAGGCATTGCTTCAGGGATGGCTGCTACTGCGAGTGAAATGGACGTTAACAACATGGTTAAGATTGCTTCGCCCCGTAGCCAGCCAATAAGAAATATTACAGCGCAAAGAATCAGTATTCCAACTGATAATCGTTTGCCAAAAGCAGCTAATCTTTTTTGCAGAGGTGTTACTGTTTCATCGGTTTGAATCATTTTTGCAATCCGCCCAAGTTCAGTGTTCATTCCTGTTGCAACTACATAAGCAAGCGCCCGGCCATTGGTAATAAATGTGCCTTTAAAGCCCATATTTATTCTGTCACCAAGTGGATAATCTGCTTCGGGAAGTTCATCAGGATTTTTTTCTACATTATGCGATTCGCCTGTAAGCGCTGATTCATCTACCTTAATTTGATGAGTTTCAAAGAACCTAATATCAGCCGGAATGACATTTCCTGCTTCAAGCATCACCACGTCTCCGGGCACTATATCGGAAGCAGGAATATCAATAACTTTTCCGTCACGTAAAATACGGGCGTTGGTGGCTGCCATCTGTTTTAATGCATCCATTGCTTTTTCGGCACGATACTCCTGTATGAATCCTACAACGGCATTGATCACAATGATGGCAAGAATAACCACGGTATCCGTAACATCTCCTAAAATCCCTGATATAACTGCAGCCGCTATTAGAATAAGGATCATGAAATCCGTTAACTGATGCAGCAGCATCTGAAAAACAGTTTTCTTTTTTTTATCCTCAATTTGATTTTTTCCAAACTCAACTAAACGTTGCGAAGCAGTGGATTGTTCAATGCCTGATGGAGAAGTATTTAACAACTGTGCTATTTCTGTGAGAGGGAGTAAATGCCAGTTCAATCTCTTGTTATTTTATCGCTTAATAAATAAGTAGGTCATAAGCAACACATATAAAAGGGCAATTATAAAAGTATCAAGGCTCAAAAGCCACATTTGTTTTTTCTTAGGTTTAAACAGAAGCCCTAATCCAACTACCGCGGTTATGATAATGGTAATAAATACCGATAATAAAATGAGAGTGGGGTTTGAAATAACACTTCAATCGGATCTAAAATTTTGTTTTTTACTCAAAGCTTCAAAACCCGAAATTAAGTCAAACAACTCTTCATCAATGGCGCTCTGTCTGAGTAAATGATATTTCTTACTAAGTTCAAATAGTAATTCATCAATATTGGTCTCAGCTCTTTCCATCGATTCTAAACGCGCTGTATTTTCGGCTGCCAACGACTCCGCTGCTGCACGGTAAAGGGTAATAAAAAGGTATTCACTAATAAGTGCAGCCAAGGTTTGTTTGCTATTGCCCAGCACTTGTGGCAGTCGGTGTGTAGGCCATTTCAAATCAGAAATATCTTTTCGCCATTTTTCATCAAGCGGCAGCAACCTATGAATTTTTTGTTCATAAGAATTGTCCTTGGAGGGGCGATTATAAATCACGTAAAATTCATCATAGTCGCCTGCATTAAACTTTTTTTCACTTTCAATAATCACCTCAACAACCAGTGGCGTAACAGCTTGAACAGAGCCTGGGGCAATATACGACTGCGTAGTTTTGTAACCTACATCGTTGAGCATGGGTTGAATACGTTCGCCAATGGTCCAAACTTCTTTTACACCATCAAGCAATTTTAAAGTGCTGATTGAAAACTGAGCCAAACGATCATTAAATGAACCAACTAAGCCCATGTCCGAACCAAAAACCAAAACACCAATTACTTTTTCGGGTTTACGGGTGTCCATTTGTGGCAGACTATCAATTTTTTCCTGCTTAAAATATGCCAAAATTCCTAGAGCAACAGTGCGATAATAATCGCTCAATGATTCCACAGCCATTTCAAACTGAACAATGTTAGAACCCGCCATAGCTTTCATGCTGCGCACAACAGAACCAAGGTCGCTCGCACCCTTTATTTTTCTTCTTAAATTCTCTGTTGTTTCACTCATTTCATTTTAGCATCAGTCTCTTCATAAAGTTACTCGGATTCAATAGCTTTCAACTCTGTCAACGCATCTTTGGCCAATTGTACAAGTGTTTCTTCCTCTTCTTTCTTTAATTTTTTGTTTGAGAATAAATTTTCTCTCATTTCTGGTGACAGATCTTTAGCTGCTTTCCGAACAATGACTTCAGCTTCATTCATTTTTTCTAAGGCAATGTTTGTAAACAAACCTTTATTTAAGGCCAGTAATACTAGTACTTGTTCCGCAACAGGTAGGGGTTCAAACTCCGGTTGTTTTAAACATGCACGAATTCTTTTCCCATGTTCAATGATGGAAGTTGTTTCTTCATCCATTCTAGTGCCAAACCTCGCGAAACTTTCCAATTCTTCAAACTGCGCATAATCGAGTTTTAAACTACCAGAAACACTTTTATAAACTGCCAGTTGAGCCTTTCCGCCTACACGTGAAACAGACTTACCGATATCAATTGCAGGAAGTAAACCTAATTCAAATAATCTCGGCGACAAATACAATTGACCATCTGTTATTGAAATCAAATTTGTTGGAATGTATGCCGACATATTCTGGGCTTCAGTTTCAATTATAGGCAATGCCGTTAATGAACCTCCTTTCAATTCAGCACTTAAATGCGTAGATCTTTCCAACAAACGGGAATGAATATAAAATATATCACCCGGAAAGGCTTCCCGTCCTGGTGGTCTTCTCAACAACAGTGATAATTCACGATATGCTCTTGCATGATGTGTAAGATCATCGTACACCATCAAAACCTTTTTTCCTTGCTCCATAAAATACTCTGCCATACTTGTGGCAGCGTACGGTGCAATGTATTTTAATCCAGGTGCATTATTTCCCTCCGCTACTACTACAACCGTATAAGGCATAGCCTCTTTTTCATTTAATAAGGCAATTACTTTTGCAACAGATGCAGCGCGTTGACTGATGGCGCAATAAATGCAAATAACATCTTTTCCTTTTTGATTCAGGATAGTATCAATGGCAATTGTCGTTTTACCCGTATGGCGATCTCCAAGAATAAGTTCACGTTGTCCATGACCAATTGGAATAATAGCATCAATAATTTTAATGCCAGTTTGCAAAGGTTCGGAAACCTGCGACCTGTCCATAATCTCAGCAGCGGGTCTTTCAACCGGCCAACGCTCAGAAAACCGTAGTTCGCCTTTGTTATCCAGTGGCTCTCCCAAAGGATTAATAATTCTACCCAACAAACCATCACCCACCGGAACATCCACCACTCTACCCGTTCGCTCAACTTCGGTGCCGGTTTGTAAATTCGAATGGTCTCCAAGTAATACTACTCCAATTTCGGTTTCATTCAGATTTAAAGCAATTCCATACAACCCCCTTTCAAATTTCAGCAATTCTTCATATCCTACTCCGGGAAGTCCGGAAACAGTCGCTACACCATTACTAACGCTCAACACTTTGCCTACTTCTTTCGCCTTTAAATCAGGAGAGAATTCAGAGCGCACTTTTTCAAGTTCTGAAAAAGTTGATTCTATATTTGCCCCAAATCTATGTGGACTCATAGGTATCCGTATGCCTTAAATTGTTAACTTCTTTAGTAGGATTGTTGGTTATTTCACTTAAAATTCTTTGAAAACTCTGTAGATACTCTTCAATGCTCCAAGAAATCTTATAATTACTGGCATTCAATTCAATACCTGCCGTTAAATCAGGAGTCACACTGTAGTTAAGTTTTATTTCGCTACCAAGCATTTCAAATACTGTTTTTTGTAAAGTTTCCTTTTGTTGCTTTTGTAATTCAAATGCGCTTCGTACTTCTACAGTTGCATTTGATACCTGGAAATGTTCTAACAATTTTTCCTTCTCTACCTTACCCAACTTTTTTAACTTCTTTATAAACACATTAACGACAGCGCCTTCCAAATCTTCATCAGCAAGGTCTTTCAAGGTCTTTCTAACAGTTGACAAAATTTCTTGTTGGGTCCTAAACTTTAATGACTTCATCAAACTCTCTTGATCCGAAGCAATAGCAGCATCCAATTTTTGTTGCAATTCACTTGCTTCGTTTCTAACTCGTTCTAATTGCAACTGCCTCTCTAACTTTATTTCCTGAAGCGCTTGCTCCCAATTCTTTCTCCTTTGAAGGTCGAAATCAGTATTTTTCTCAATATACTTTTCACGCTCTGCGGCAGCATCCGATTCCTTTTTATTTGCCTCTTCGATTTTAGAAACAATATTTCTTTCTCTCTCATCAATAGCATCCAAAATTGGTTTGTACAAAAATCTTTTAAGTAGCCAAACCAATATCAGAAAGTTGATTATCTGCGCAATTACAGTGAACCAATCAATAGTCACGTTTTTTAAATTTTAATTAGCGATAAAATGATTCCAAAATGGATTCGCAAAAATTAGAATCATAGAAATAACCAAACAATAAATTGCTGTTGATTCAATCATTGCTAAACCCACAAATAATGTTCTGGTAATAGTTGCTGATTCATCTGGTTGTTGTGCAAGTGCCTGTAAAGCCGTTGCAACAGCTCGACCCTGTGCCAAAGCAGGAGAAATACAACCAACGCCCGTTGTAAAACCGGCCATTACAATTGATATTACCGCTACTAATGTATTGTTGTCCATTTTTATTTATTTTATTGATTAATAATTCTATTTGTTTTAGTAATCGAAGTTGCAGAAGCTATGTAAACAGAAGCCAACACGCTAAAAATATAAGCTTGTACCATGCCAGTTAATAATCCCAATGCATTCATAATAATTGGGAAAAAGAAAGGAACAATGCTTAAAATAATTGCTACTATCATTCCACCACTCATAATATTACCAAATAACCTCACGGCAAGTGCTATTGTCCGCGATACTTCACTAATGATGTTAAATGGTAACATCATCACAGTTGGTTGAATATAAGTTTTTAAATAGGCTTTAACACCACTTTGAGAAATTCCAAAAAATGGTACTGCTAAAAATACACTCATTGCAAGTGCTACTGTGGTGGATAAAGACCCTGTTGGCGGAAAATAACCAGGAAAAATTGTAAACAGGTTTGATATTGCAATAAAAAGAAAAAGTGTACCAATAAAACCGATGTATTTTTTAGATTCTTTTAAGTCAATTTCTTCAATTTGTTTATTGATAGACGTGACAATTATTTCTAACAAGCTTTGCCAGCGCGAAATATGAATATCAGTTTTCAGATTTCTGGTAATCAAAAAGGATCCTAAACATAAAAATAAAATCACTGCCCAAGTCCATAAAATGGTAGCATTAAGCGTGAAAAAATTATTTTGCCAAAAAACTATTTCGTCAGGACTAAGATTCATTCTGCGCCTCCTTTTCTGATTTTAAATTTTGTGAAACATTTTTAGGAAGATACCACTTTGCCATAAAACGCGCTACAATAAAACCCGCCAAACAGAGTACTAGTCTTTTTAAATCAGCCGCTGACATCAAATAAAATCCCACTAATACAACAGCAGTTCTCAAAATAAAACTGAATAAAAAAAACAAAGCTGGTGCTTTCGACCTTTGTAAATGTTTTGTTGTCAGCCACAATCCGCCAAAAAATAGCAGCCCAAAAAATATACCGGCTACAAATGACAATATCAGAACTAGAATTTCGCTCATGTTATTCATTATTCTCATTCATTTCTTGATTCTCCTTCTGCACCCACTTCCATGCTACAATGCATCCAACAGCAATACCAATCATTAAAAAGGAAATAGTCCAGGAAAAAGTCTGCGGAAATCTTTTATCAAGCCAAATTCCAAAAATTACACCACCAAGGGTAGGTATCATAACCGACCATCCAACAATTCCGAACAAACCCAAGCCTGCCCAAGCACTTTTTTTGCTTCTGCCCAAGTATTTAATTTTACGACTCACTTTTTTGTTTACTTTCTCTTGAAAGTCTTCATTTTTATTTAACGTGTCTAAATTCACTCCTTGTAAAATTTATCGAGTTTTGTCAGGAAATTTGTACTCATGTTTATCATTACCACTCTCAAATGTTTTTCGGTTTCGTTTAAACTTTTAAACTCAGTCTTAATTGCTTCCCGCAATTTTAATAAATCATTTCCTCCAATGGCATTTCTAACAGAAATCGTTACCTCACTTCCTGTTTTTACAATTACACCTTCATCAATCGCTACATATGTAATTTCGTTATCTTCCTTTTCATACTCCAAAATGCCCGCTGCAAGAGCTGCTACACAATCAAGTCGTTTGGGCAACAAACCAAAAGAACCATCTTTTGTTTCAATTACTATGCGTTGAACCTTTAAAGTCTGACTATATACTTTAAATGGCAAAAGTATTTTTAATTTCATTGAAGTAACATCCATTTAATCTTTTACTTTTATGCTCGCTTTTTATTTTGTCGTGATTGTGCTTTTTCAATTGCTTCTTCTACAGTTCCGACCATGTAAAAGGATGCCTCCGGTAGATCTCTAAATTCATCGGCAAGAATGCGCTCGCAACCATTTAATGCGTCTTCTAATGACACCGCGATACCTTTGATATCACTAAACTGTTCGGTAGTATAAAAAGGTTGCGTTAAAAAGCGTTCCAGTCTTCTTGCGCGATTCACTAAATTCTTATCCTCGTTTGAAAGCTGTTCTAAACCCAACATCGAAATAATGTCTTTTATCTCTTCGTACTTTGCTAACGTTTGCCTGATATTTTGGCTAATGTTATAATGTCTTTTGCCAATAATTACCGGTGTTGCCATCTTTGAACTCGAGTGCAACAAATCAACAGCGGGATACATACCCTGACTTGCGCGTTGACGCGATAATACAATTGATGATGACAAATGCGAAAATGTATGTACCGCTGAAGGGTCCGTTAAATCATCTGCCGGCACATAAACCGCTTGAATGGAAGTAATGGCCGCTACATCTGAATTAGAAATACGTTCCTGAAGTTTCGATAATTCGGTCTCAAGAGTCGGTTGGTATCCTAAACGAGAAGGCATTTGCCCCATCAAACCAGAAACCTCCATGCCAGCTTGAATAAATCTAAATACATTGTCAACTAAAAGCAGTACATCACGGTGCTGATCGTCTCGAAAATACTCAGCCATTGTTAATGCTGCATGTCCAGTTCTGTATCTTGCTCCTGGTGGTTCATTCATTTGACCGAACATCATAATCATTTTAGGGAGAACGCCTGCCTCTTTCATTTCATGGTAAAGTTCATTCCCTTCACGACAACGTTCGCCAATACCACAAAACATACTCACACCTTTATGATATTCAATCATGTTGTGTACCATTTCGGTCAACAACACTGTTTTGCCAACACCTGCGCCACCAAATAATCCGGCTTTACCTCCTCTTTCCAAAGGCACTAAAACATCAATTGCTTTAATGCCTGTTCTAAAAACTTCCGACCGCGTAGAGCGTTTTGATAAATGCAGCGGATTTTGATGAATACTTCTTTTTTCAGCAGAAACAATTTTTCCCATTTTGTCCGTTGGATTTCCAAACACATTAAACATTCTACCTAATGTCACTTCACCTACAGGTACATGCAATGGTTCATCTGTACTTCTGGCTTTCATACCTCGCGCTAAGCCTTGCGTTGGAGTAAGTGCAATGCAGCGAACAAGATTATCGCTGATTTGAGAAAGGACTTCTAATACAACGGCTTCGTTTATTCCGGAGTATATGATAGCGTGAATCGCCGGCAGCTTTTCTTCAAACAAAACATCTACTACGCTGCTTTGCACCGAAAATATTTTACCGTAGTTATTTACCTGTTCTGAATGATTTATGTTTTTTGAACTGCTCATAAAATTCTTTAAATGACTTTGCTTTGCTTTGCTTTTCAAAATTAACTAAAAGGAGCTGGTATTTACTTTTTGAAAGTTTGGAACCTCTGTAAATGATAATTACAGCACTAACTAAAACCCGATAATATACAAATACTCTGTAGTCAAGACGAAGTTTTTACCTTAGCATCCTTTACCATGATAAATTCCAAAATATTTTCTGCATCCAATACCCCAATAAGATGAGTGTTTTCCATTACAAGCATTAGTGTTGACTTTTGTTGGTGCGCCTGTTGATAAGCATTTTCCAGTGATGAATCGGCATCAAGAAAAACCAAGGTGGTGTTCATCGTATTGAAGATTATCTCATTCTCGCCTTTCTCGGCTAGCCCCTTGATTATTTCATCACGACTTAGTGTGCCTATGGGTTTATTGTTTTCTGTTACCAGAAAGTTCTTACATTGACCATTAAGTAACAAGCGTACTGCTTCTTTTATTGTTTCTCCTTTGTCAATCATTTTAAAATCCTTCATTACCACATCCTTCACTTTATATCCGGCAAGCAATGATTTTGTCTGAGTGTACGCAGCTTCAGCCTGTGCACCCAGAAATATGAACAAACCTATAAATACTAAAAAAGGGTTTGAAAAAAAACCAAGGAACACAAAGCCGACCGCAAGAAATTGGCCTATACGGGCAGCGATATTTGTAGCGATATGCCTTTCAAATTTCATGGAAAGCAAAGCTCGTAATACCCTTCCTCCATCCATAGGGAATGCGGGAATCATATTAAATACGGCGAGCCAGAGATTAACAATAAAAAAATTAAGAAAGAAATTTCCGCTGTTTACTCCACCCGACAATTGAATGGTTAACTCTTTTGCGTCTGGCATTGAAATAAACAAACCTGTTAGAAGGGCTAAGGCTATATTTACAGCGGGGCCTGCAAGCGCCACCACGAGTTCTTCTTTTGGTTTTTCAGGGATGGATTCCAGGCGTGCAAGGCCTCCAATAGGTAATAGGGTAATATCTTTTGTTTTAATATTATATTTTTTTGCAGCTAAGGCATGGCCTAGTTCGTGCAGAAAAACCGTACCAAAAATACTCAGGATAAAGAACAATGACCAAAGCATTTGTTCAACGCTATGACCAGCCTGGTAATTGCTGAAAATGATATAAACGATTAATAAAGTAAATGTCCAGTGAATAAATACGCCTATCCCGGCAATGTTTCCAATTTTAAGCGACCCCTTCATGATTATGTTTTTCTTAGTTATTAATTTTTTTTTGCCTTACTAAGCAAATTACTTTACTTTTTGTGTTAAATAGCTTGTTAATGAACTCAGGGTAGTAACCTTTCCATAATCCTGTTCGGGGATTTCAATGTTTAGTTTCTCATCCAAAGAAACAATAAACTGCAAAAAGTCAAAAGAATCTATTCCGAGTGTTTCTCTTATGCTCTCATCAGGAGATAACTCCGATGGCTCGGTATCAGGCGCTATCTGCTTCAACGAACTAACTATTATTTTTTCAATTTCTTCCTTGTTCATAATGACTCTGGATTTTGCAGATGTGAATTTAAAACTGTTAAAAACCGGCTGCCGGTCAGTCCGTCAGTTGCACGGTGGTCTCCGGCAAGGGTTACTTGTACCAATGAGTGAACACCCAGCATGCCATTCTCCGCAAATGGCTGTTCTGAAATACTTCCGAACCCGATAATTGCTACCTGAGGGGGATAAATTATCCCAAACACACTATCTGCCCCTCCTTCACCGATACTGGTAAT
>CAYTBO010000001.1:0-112675 GCA_964436055.1 uncultured Ohtaekwangia sp. | reverse complement strand
CAATTTTTGGAAATATTAGCAGAATCGAAATGATCCTTCACCTGTTAAGAATCGATTTAAAGAAGTTAGCCAATTACCGTACTTTTTGGATTGTATGTGGCCTTTATTTTTTTACGTTGGGTACCACCACAGCCAGCGGTATGGAATTTTTAAAATGGCTGGTAAGAATGGGAGCGAGCTTTGGGGCTGAGATAAACATTCTCCGTGTGCCTTTTTATCATTTTCCTGATGTATGGCAAAACCTGACTTACGTAAGCGGGTTCTTTAAAGCCATCCTGGGCTTTATGGTTGTCATCAGCATTACCAATGAATTTACTTACCGGACAATTCGGCAGAATATTATTGATGGATTGAGCCGGAGGCAGTTTCTAGTTTCGAAAGTACTGACCAACGTTTTGCTCAGTTTGATGAGTATGGTAATGGTATTTCTGATTGCACTACTGACAGGTTTGATCTATAGCCCTACCATAGCCGGAATGGATTTGATCATGGACCTTGAGTTTTTCCCTGCCTATTTTCTGGAGGTTTTTGCCTTCCTTTCGTTTGCACTTTTACTTGGCATCATTATTCAACGGTCAGGACTTACCATTGTCATTCTGGTATTATCTCCAATGACTGAAGCCATTATACGCGCTAATGTGGATGATTACGTGCCGTGGCTTATTCCATATTTTCCCATGGAGTCGATCAGTAATCTGGTTCCCATGCCATTTCCAAGGTATGTATTTCAGGAAATTCAGGATTATGTAAGTATTGCTTCTGTGTTGGTCGTTGTTGCATGGACCTATGCGTTCAACTACCTGGCTTATTTAAAGCTGAAGAAATCTGATATCTAATGCCAGACAATGTGTACGCAGTTACCCTTAAAACTTTTGTATAAATAGAAAATCAAATCATCAGGGGCGGGCGCAGCCCGCCCCTGATGATTTGCGCGGACTACAAACTTAATTCAACCATCAAAATGAAATCAGCCGCGCAACAGCGATATTATTGAATTATTTCTATGAATTTCTAAAATCTGCACGGCTTTCAAAATTAAGCTGTACTTTTCTTACAGTTTGTTCAACTCAAATCCAATTGATTTTTTCTTCATGGAAAAGCTGTTGTTGGTTTTTGAGGAATAGCTAAATAGCTTAGCAATGACAATGAAGTTCGTTGTTTTTCACTTTTTCAAAACACTCCCTTCCTTCCTGCAATGAAAACCAGGCTAGCCCCAACGTACCGATTGCATCAGCATAGGTGAATCCAGTGAGTTCATAAAGACCACTAGATATCAATAATATACACGACATGTAAATGCAAATTTTAGTGCAACTCGCATCTGCAAGGATTGCGGCAGAGTTGAGTTCCTTTCCCACTTTAATTTTTCCATAGATCAAGCCTAACATTACCAGAATTGAAATGCTCGAAATGATGACTCCCCACATGGTGGTTTCTGGTTTATGGGCAGTTATAAGATTAATGGCACTGGAAATTGTTAATCCGGCAACTAGCGCATAAAATGAAAAACCGGTTACTCGTAAGGCGGTTCTTTCAAATTCACTTCTTTCACTGTGTGGGTTTCGTTGAATCCGAATGATCATATATACGATACCCATCCCTGAGATCATTTCGATGAAACTATCGAGGCCGAATCCAAACAAAGCGAGTGTTTCATCTTCAAATCCAAAAAAAGTAGCAATGATCCCCTCTACCAGGTTGTAAATGATCGTAAATACTGCCAACCAAAAAGCAATGTTGTATAGTCTTTTCTCAGTCGAGGGTAATGTTGTTGCTGAATTCATAATACAAAGGTGGTAATCAACGTACGTGGTTTCAAAATGAATGGAGATAAAAATGCCGTTGTTGCAACCTAGCTACATAGAATTTCTTTGTTAATGCAACCTCGCTTCAACTATTGAAGTTTGTTAATACAATTGTGTTCTAAAATTTGATTGGGATTGTATTATAGGGATAAGAAAACTGCCCCGATGGTTTATAAACCCTTGGCCAACATGCCACCATCTACGTTGATGTTCTGCCCTGTCACATAGCTGGACTTGTTCATAGCCAGGAAAGCTACTGCACTAGCTATTTCCTCAGGCTGACCTACCCGCCCCATGGGAGTTTGATCAATTATTTTTTTTAGGCGTTCAGGTTGTGAAAGTACTGGCTGTGTAAGGGGGGTCTCTATATACCAGGGAGAAACAGCATTAACCCTAATATTATCAGGAGCCCATTCCACCGCCAGATGTTTAGTCAGCTGAATGATGGCGGCCTTGGTCATTCCATACGGAGGCCCGCTTTGTACATCTACTGAGCCGGCCACAGAAGCAATATTAATTACACTTCCATTATTTGATTTCTTTAAGAGATAATGGCAAAGTCTGCACATTTCAGTGAGACTGAATAAATTGGTTTCAAAAAGTTTTCTGTATTCATCTTCTGTATATTCAATAAACTTCTTGCGTACATTGGTGCCCACATTATTTACCAATATGTCGAGTTTTCCCCAACGCTTATCAATCTCAACGATTAGTTGTGTCCTGAATTCCCCCTTTGAAATATCACCGGCTACGCCATCAACCTTATATGCTCTTTGTTGTAGCATTTGAACTACGCCTGCCAGATCTCGTTCATTCCTGGCGTTGATAATTACCTCCGCACCCAGATGAACAAATTCTTCAACGATAGCCAGCCCGATTCCTTTGGAACCTCCCGTAACCAATGCTTTTTTTCCTTCCAATGACCAACTCATAGCCAATTATTTAATTTCTTTTTTTACGAGCAACAACGTCTTGGCGTCAATCTCCAGGTAGCCTTGCTCGTAGCTGTAGTAGTAGATAGCCCCTTCCTTGGTTTTATAAATATCCGTATAGTGACTGAAATTGAATCCAAGCTGGCTGAGTTTATCCCGGTTGATTTTTCTTTTCCCCTCCGGGTTTAGTTCAACCAGGATACGCCTGTTTTTTCGCAACGCATTGTTCACATTGCGCATATAATTGGTCTCATCGCTCTTCAGTTTGTTGTTGTACGATACCCTGCACTGGTCGGAACAAAATTTTTTATCCGACCGTCCAACAATTTTTTCGCCACACTCCAGACAGGCTTTTTCTTCATTTTTAGCCATTTTTAAAGGATTTTATTCCGATTACAAACGTTTACTTACGAATATAACCGAAAGTAACCAAATAAAATACGGGTCTCGCTTTTTCCTCCCCACACCTTTGCATCGGCAGTCGACTAAAAGGCCGGCTGTCAAAACGCAAAAATCAATGTTTAACAATTAAAATCTACAATTATGAAAAGTTTGAGAAACAGCGTGCAGTTAATCGGTCGTTTGGGAAAAGATCCTGAAGTGAAAGTGTTTGGTGAAAAGAAAAAGGCCACATTTTCCATAGCCACCAACGATTCGTACAAGAATCAGAAAGGTGAAAAAGTGGAGGATACCCAATGGCACAATGTGGTCATCTGGGGCAGCCTGGCAGGTGTGGCCGAGCAATACCTGAAGAAAGGTGCGGAAGTGGCCATCGAAGGCAAGCTGGTGCACCGAATTTATGAGACAGACAAAGGTGAAAAGAAATTCTTCACCGAAGTCAATGTAAATGATCTTGTGATGCTGGGTGGAAAACAATAGACACTCACCAAACACAAAAAGAAGCCCGGTCGATACGATCGGGCTTTTTTTATATTCGTATAGTTATCACGGGTGAGTCATTTGAAAGGATATTTGGTTAATTGCTGAATTAGCTTTTTGTGCGTCCAACGTAATGGATTTGATTGACATAACCCGCATCAAAAATTTACGTTCATTACTATTGTTTTGTTTACTTTTAGGCTAATGAACTTTGCATTTCCTCTCTTTTTATGGGCCCTTACTGCCCTCTCGATCCCTATCATCATTCACCTCTTCAATTTTCGCAGGACTACCCGTATCTATTTCTCCAATAATCGACTCCTTAAACAAATCAAAGAGGAGACTACGAAAAAGAGGAAACTAAAGCAGTACCTGGTTTTGGCATCTCGTCTTCTGTTTATTTTCTTTCTGGTGATGGCTTTTGCTCAGCCCTTTCTTCCGGCCAAAGAACAGGTAAGCGCGGCAAGGAATATAATCCTCTACATGGATAATTCATATAGCATGTCGGCTCATGTGGAGGAAAAGACTCGGGCGTTGGATGCAGGGAATAGTTTTATTCAGGAGATTGTCGAGTTATTCCCGCCAGATACACGGTACAAACTTATTACGAATGATTTTGCCCCGTTTTCTAATTCGTACAAGACAAAAACTGAAATTCTTGATTTGCTTACCCAAATAAGGCTATCAGCGGTAAGTCGTACGGCCGATGAAGTGAGTAAAAAAATGGGCGCGGACTTATCAGGAACGGATATTTTTTGGATATCCGATTTTCAAAAATCAACGTTAGGCAATATCGAAGATTTTTCGCCAGCATCCTCTGCCCAGTGGCACCTAATTCCTGTTTCATTTAGTCAATCGTCAAATATTTTTGTAGACACGGTATTCCTGGAAAATCCTTTTGTAATTGGAGGTGAAAAGAACACGGTAAATATCCGATTGCAAAATGCGGGAGCCAAACCAACCGAAGGACTTGTCGTAAAACTAGTTATCAATAACATCCAAACAGGGGCCGTATCGGTAGATCTTGAACCCAACGGTTATGCGGAGGCGAGTTTTGATTTGCCTGCCGGTATGCGTGGATTCAATAAAGCAAGGATCAGCTTTACGGATTTTCCTATCAGCTTCGATAATGAATTTTACTTCACGCTTAACTTTACAGAATCCATACGAGTAGTAGAAATTAAAAATAGCCGGGAAGCCACTTACGTGGAGCTGGTTTATGCCAATCGTCAACTTTTCAATTATAAGGTTTTTGAGTCTTCCAACGTTGATTATAGTTTGCTTTCGCAAGCTGATCTGGTGGTTATTAATGGTCTTAATTCCGTAGATGGTCCGCTGGCTTCAGTTCTTTCAGCTACTATGGAGAATATAGGAGCCCTGTTGCTTATACCCGGAGATCGTCCTGATATTGCCAACTACAAGAATTTAATGCAGCTTCCGGGCATTGGCCTATCATCTACTTCCGATAGGGCAATATTGGATAATCCTGATTATGGGAATCCTTTTTTTGAAAATATTTTTGAAGAGCGATCAGCTACCATGGAAATGCCTGATGCTGTTCCAGTGCTGGACTGGGGCAATGATCGATCAGCCATCTTAAAATTTCGAAACACAAAACCGTTCCTTTCCCAGTATGGCAAACGATTTATTTTAGCAAGTCCTCTGCAGCGGAACTATACTAACCTCTTTAACAATGCCTTGTTTGTACCCGTAATGTATCGAATTGCTGCATCTGCTAAACGTACCGACCAAAGCAGGTATTATACATTAAGTAATGATTTGATTTCTATTAGAGCAGATAGTGTATTTGGAGAAGAGCCACTCAGGATTGTAGGAAGCCAGGAGATTGTACCGCCACAGCGCAGGGTAGGAGATCGTTTCTTTATGGAAATGCCAAAGTTCTCCATGAATCCCGGGTTTTACTATGTTCAATATCGTAAGGACACCCTTAACCTGCTTGCATTTAACCTGGATAAGATTGAATCTAACCTGATGCAACTGAATCGGGAGGAAATTATGCAACGCTTTGGTCCGGGAGACAATGTATCCATCTTTGAAGCCTCGAACCTGAGTGGCTTCAGTGATGAAATAAAGGAACGCTATCTGGGAACACCCCTGTGGAAGCATGCATTGATTCTGGCGTTATTGTTTCTGTTAGCGGAAGTTTTATTCATACGCTTTTTAAAGTAATTTAGCGGAAAATGGGAGTTTGTCATCCCTGGACCAAAACACGCTTTTAGAATGAAGGTACTCATTCAGTCTGCCACCTTAAGCGACCCCAACTCATCCCATCACAAAAAAAAGAAAGATGTTCTTATCCAAAATGGTCGCATTGTGGATATAGGGACTAAATTAAAATCAGGTGATAAGGTGATCGCGGCCGATGGCATGATACTCTCTACAGGCTGGGTGGATATGGGTACTTTTATCGGTGATCCCGGATTGGAACACAAGGAAGACTTAGACTCGGCAGCTAAAGCAGCAGCAGCCGGTGGATTTACGGAGTTGGTTATACTTCCAAATACAGTGCCACCAATACAATCCAAAAATGAGGTTAATTATATTACACGCGGAAATGGAAATCGCCTAGTGCAAATCTATCCAATAGGAGCCGTCACACTTAAAAATCAAGGTGAAGAACTTACTGAGATTATTGACCTGAATGCGGCTGGTGCGGTAGCGTTTTCGGATGGACTCAAACCTATCTGGAACACCGATATCATGCTCAAGAGTCTTCAGTATTTGCAAAAGTTTGACGGACTTTTGATTAATCACCCGGAGGATATTTGGCTGAACATGTTTGGTCAGATGAATGAAGGAACCAACAGTACGCGTTTGGGATTGAAAGGCATGCCCACAATTGCAGAAGACATTGCCGTAAAAAGAGACCTTGAATTACTGACCTATGCTGATGGACGCCTGCATTTTTCCAGGGTTTCTTCTGCAAGATCACTGGATTCAATACGGGCGGCTAAAAAGAAAAAATTAAAAGTAACCTGCGACATGGTAGCTTACCAGGCTTTGTTGGATGATTCTTTGCTCGCAGATTTTGATACAAACTATAAGGTAAATCCGCCTCTTAGGGAAAGGGCTGATTTGGACGCCCTGATTGCAGGTCTTAAAGATGGAACAATAGATGTCATTTCATCGGGTCATTTACCTCAAGATGCAGAGAGTAAAGTGGTGGAATTCGATCATGCTGATTTTGGAATTATAAATCTTCAGACATTTGCATCGCAGTTGGCTACACTTTCAAAATTTATGGATATGCATGACCTTATTCAAAAGGTTACCCAGGCGCCAAGGAATATCCTAAAATTGGAAATTCCTATCATCGAAAAGGATGCAAGAGCTAATCTTACCCTTTTTGATCCTGAACAAAGTTGGAAATTTACGGAAGAGAAGAATTATTCCCGATCACTTAACTCGCCCTGGCTTGGGAAGGAGATTCAAGGCAAGGTGAAGGCGGTATTTAATAATTCAAAGCACTGGTTTGATGTTTAATTTTTCAAGCTGGCCTCCGGTCATTCAGGTGTCTTTGCGCTATGGTCTCGTTTCGGGTGTGCTGGGTTTTATAATTCTATTGATTTTATTCTATACTGATCACCATCCTTTCCTTATTCCTGTTTTTCTGGATTATCGAATTATAATGTTTTCCATTGTATTTGTTTTTGCTCTTCGCGAAGTCAGGGACTATTACCAGGATGGAATCCTGCATTTTTGGCAAGGTATGATGAGTAGCTTGTTGATGACTTTATCCTTTACGTTGGTAGCCTGCAGCGCCTTGTACACTTTTGCCTTGGCTGTTCCTGAATTTGTAACGACCTACATTAATCTATCTTTTGTTCAGGTAAAAGCATTTTCTGCGGATGACATTGACAGAATCGGGAGAGAAGTATATGAAGAAGGTGTAAAATCACTCCAGGAGGCGGATGCCGCCTTTCTGGCATCGCGTTACTTTGTCCAATCGATGATCATTAGCTTTTTCATAAGCATAATAATATCTGTAATTTTGAGACGTCAACCGATACTAACTGATCATGGATAATCAAGACAATCAAATAGAAACTGCTGAAGCACCAACAACATTTGAAGTTGGGCTTAGATATGGATCAATATTGACAGTGATTTCAATGGTCTTATTTCTGATACCGGCTGTATTGGCACAAAATCCTTTCAAGGGAGTATGGAATTGGGTGGGTATTGGCGTCACCATGGCAATTATCGTATTGGCACAAACAAAATTTAAATCTGAAGGAACTGGATTTATGTCTTTCGGGCAGGGAGTGGCCATTACGTTTTGGATAGCGCTTATTTCTGTTTCCATTTCTATATTATTTTCGTTTGTATACACATCTTTTATTGATGATGGTCCATTTGAGCTTTTTATGATTCAGCAGGAGGATGAGTTGCTTGCCAATGGCACCCCTGAAAACATGATTGAAACCTCACTGGAATGGACCCGAAAACTCTTTTGGGTGATTGGTTATGTGGCAGGCATTTTTTTTACGATGATAATGGGCTTTGTAATTTCAATCTTTACAAAAAAGCAAAGCCCCGAAGCACCATTCTAAATGCCAGAGCAACCCAACATTTCGGTTATCATTCCAGCGAAGGACGAAGAGGAATCAATCCCTGAGCTTATTCAATGGATTGTCCGTGTGCTTGATCAGGCGGGTCTTACCTATGAAGTCTTATTAATTGATGATGGAAGCAGTGACAACACATGGAACGAAATACAAAAATGTAATGTGATAAACCCTTCGATAAAAGGAATCCGGTTTAACAGAAATTTTGGAAAATCTGCCGCTTTGCATACTGGTTTTAAGGCTGCTTCGGGAGAAGTTATCGTCACCATGGATGCCGACTTACAGGATAGCCCGGATGAAATACCTGAATTGTATAGAATGATTACGTCAGACAATTATGACCTGGTGTCGGGATGGAAGAAAAAAAGGCACGACCCAATATCAAAGACCATTCCTTCCAAATTTTTCAATTATGTAACACGTAGAATGTCTGGAATTCCTCTACACGATTTCAATTGTGGACTTAAAGCATACAAGTTTGTAGTGGTAAAAAATATCAATGTATATGGAGAAATGCATCGGTACATACCTGTAATTGCCAAATGGGCAGGGTTTACGAAAATTGGAGAGAAGGTAGTGGAGCATAGGGAGAGAAAATATGGAATGACCAAGTTCGGTTGGGAACGATTTGTGAAGGGCTTTCTCGATTTACTTTCCATCATGTTTGTTGGTAAATTCAGGAGAAACCCAATGCATTTTTTTGGGAGTTTTGGCATCCTCTCTTTCTTGGTGGGGTTTATCTTCACTGCCAAAATCTTTTATGATAAGATGGACTCTCTGTTTATCTCTAAAATTCCACTTAAAAGGGAAATTACGGACCAACCCATATTTTACCTTGCTCTTGTAGCCGTTGTTATTGGAGTGCAGTTATTTCTCACGGGGTATATCGCAGAAATGGTGGCCATGCAATCGTTATCAAAAAGGGATTACCTTGTCATCGATAAAGTAGGATTACAAACTCTCATTCATAAGGATGCGGTCATGGCAGCGAATTCTTAACAATTCTTCCATAAAAATTTTACCTCAAAAACCGAACAAATTATCGTCAATAACGATATATACTAGAATTCATAAAAGTGATGAGAAAAAGAGGCTTGCTGATACTTTTTGCCCTGCTGGCATTGATCAATGCATTTGCTCAGAACAAATTTACCATCAACGGCTATATAAAAGATGCTGCTAACGGTGAAGAATTGATTGGAGCAACTATCTATGTGAAAGAAATTAACAATGGGGTGACAACAAATGTGTATGGATTCTACTCTATTACGCTAGAACCTGGCAATTATACACTTAGTTATACCTATGTAGGTTATGGACAGCAGATACAAAATATCACGCTCGACAAAAACACTGCGGTGAATATTAGTCTAATCTCAGAGAGTGAGCAGTTGGAAGAAATTGTGATTCAGGGGGATTTGGAGCAAGCCAATGTGGAAAATACTGAAATGAGTACCAACAAGCTTGATATCCGAACTATTTTGAAAGTTCCGACTTTCCTGGGGGAAGCAGATGTATTTCGCAGTCTTTTATTGCTTCCAGGGGTGAGCACGGTAGGTGAAGGAGCTTCAGGCTTTAATGTTCGTGGAGGAAGTGTGGGACAAAACCTTGTTTTATTGGATGAAGCTCCGGTTTACAACTCTTCTCACTTGTTTGGATTTTTTTCTGTATTCAATCCGGATGCGGTAAAGGATACGAAATTATTTAAAGGCGCTATTCCGTCCCGATATGGGGGCAGGCTAGCGTCTATCCTGGATGTACGTATGAAAGAAGGGAACAGCAAAGAGTTTGAAGGTAATGGTGGAATTGGATCATTGTTTAGTCGCCTGGCCTTGGAGGCGCCAATAGTTAAGGATAAATCTTCGTTCATCATAGCTGGGAGAAGGTCTTACGTTGATGTGTTGGCAAGGCCATTTGTGCCCTTGCTTGAAGATGGAGGCTCCCTTTATTTTTATGACCTCACATTAAAAACGAATTATACTTTCAACAGAAAGAATAAATTGTATGCGTCCGGGTATTTTGGTCGCGATGTATTTTTCTTTGATGCACAACAAGGATTTAGCTGGGGAAACACAACGGGGACATTGCGATGGAATCATCTTTTTAATGAAAGATTGTTTTCTAATTTGACATTTGTATTCAGCAACTACGATTATAGCCTGCAATTTGGTGATGATAGTTTGGATCGATTCCGTTGGAAGTCATCAATTTCCAATTTTATTCTGAAACCACAGTTTACTTATTTCATCGATAGCAACAATGAGCTTGATTTTGGAGGGGAGGCTATATACTATACGTTTGAGCCGGCCAACGCGGTGGGTGTTTCCAATGGAACATCCGTTGATGTAAGTCTTGACAAAAAATATAACCTAGAGACGGCATTGTATTTGGGCAACCGTCAAAAAATTAATGATGTGCTGTCGGTTGAATACGGAATTCGTTTTTCTCATTTTCAATCCTTCGGCCCAGGAAGGTCCTACCAATACAATGATACAATCCCCGGGGTCAGAAGAAGTCCTGTAGGTTTTGAAGAATTTCGCAGTGGGGAGGTGATAGCCGATTTTACTAATTGGGAACCTCGTGCTTCATTTAGCCTAAGGTCGGGAGCAAAAAGTTCGGTTAAAGGAAGTTATAATCGGATGGTACAATACCTTCATTTAATTTCCAACACGACTGCGTCCAATCCGCTGGATGTATGGACACCAAGTTCAAAAATAATTAAACCTGAAATTGGAGACCAGTATACCTTGGGTTATTTTAAGGATTTGGGAAGCAAAAAAAACTATGAAATTTCTGTAGAAGGGTATTACCGAGAGGCACAAAATCAAATCGATTACATTGATGGAGCGGATCTCTTAATAAATGAATTTCTGGAAGGTGATTTACTGAGTGGAAGAGGAAGGGCATATGGCGTTGAAACATACTTTCAAAAAAAGACAGGACGCCTCACCGGATGGGTTAGCTATACGTTGGCGAGAACGGAGTCTAAGGTAAATGGGATAAACAACAATACCTGGTATCCAACCCGATTTGATCAAACTCACAATTTAAAAGTGGCAGGGTTTTATGAATTGAGCGAACGATGGTCTTTGTCATCAGATTTTGTTTTCGTGACAGGCGCCCCTACTACGTTTCCGACTTCACGATTTATACTTCAGGATATTCTTATCCCTCACAATGCCAATGATTCGAGGAATAACGTGCGGCTACCCACCTATCATCGTATGGATTTTTCGGCCCGATTGGAAGGTAAAAAAATGCGAAAGGGCAAAAAGAAGAAAATAGAAGAATATTGGGTTTTCTCAGTGTATAATCTTTATGCGAGAAAAAACCCATTCTCAATTTACTTTTCACAAAAAGATGTTCGGGTTACGGAAGGCAACCCCATTAATTCACAGGCTGTTCAACTGTCAATCATCGGTACCCTGATACCCGCTGTTTCATACAATTTTAAGTTTTAATGATTATGAAAACTATACTGAGATATACAAGTGTTTTATTACTTCCCTGGCTTTGGATGTCCTGCGAGGACGAAATATCTCCTGATCTGGAACTGGCGCAACCTGTACTGGTGGTTGATGCCTGGTTAACGAATAAGCCCGAAACGCAAATTATTAAACTAACTGAGACACAATCCTATTTTGACAACAGCATGCCAAATGGAGTTTCGGGGGCGCTGGTTGAGATTGTGGATGATGAAGGCAGGATCTATCCGTTTGAGGAAATAGCCGGTAGTGGAAATTACAGGCTGGTGTCCACAGGCAGTGAAGTTTTTGGAGCCATAGGTCGGGCTTACGAACTCACCATCAGACTGGGTGAAGATGAGTTTAAAGCGGTTTCATCCATGAATAGGGTTCCTCCCATCGATAGTGTCACATTCACCTTCGAAGAAAAGAATTCATTTCAGGAGGATTCTTATATCGCTGAGTTTTGGGCAACAGATTTCAACGGGCCAAACGATAATTATTGGATCAAAGGATATAAAAACGGGGTTTTATTAAATCGGCCAAGTGAGATTACCATCGCTTATGATGCGGGATTTTCTGCGGGCGGAAATTTCGATGGAATCACCTTTATTCCGCCAATAAGGAACGCCATTAATCCTTTTGAGCTTGGAGACAATAATTTGATCAAATCACCCTATCTGCCTCGTGATTCAGTCTATGTGGAGATTCATTCGATTACGTTGGAAGCATTTAATTTCATGGCTCAGGTAGTTGTTCAAACGGACAGGCCCGGTGGATTTTCGGAGCTGTTTGCTACCCCGTTGTCTAATGTTTCAACCAATATTATCAATGTAAGCGGAGACAAAACGGTGGTGGGCTTCTTTTGCACTTCTGCGGTTTCGGCTGAGGGAAAGAGGTTAAGAATTTAAATTTGCCACCACTGAACTAAATTGAATGTATCTTTGTACAACGTTTACGTTCATTGAAAGCAGGCAAGTATTCATCAGTAACAAAACTGGGGCCGACCGGTTTTGACAGGATGTGTGAGTACGTACGCCAGCATGCAGGCTCATGGGGTGAGAGCCTTAAAAGATAGTCCTAAAACCATACTTGGCGAGTCTAACTACGCCTTGGCTGCTTAATCTAACAATACGTTAGATAAGTTTGCTCCGATTAAGAATTGGAGGGCCAACATCGCTCATCGCTTTTGTTCTGCAAGTGGTGAATATGCGGTGTCGTTTGTCAGAACTGCTTTGTGTGAGGTTACTAAACACAACTAAGATCAGTGACTAAGGAGAAGTTTAGGCTGTTGATTGCCTTGCTACTCCCGACAATCAAAATCAACTAAGCATGTAGAACCTACGTGTTCGACTTCTCTGGACCAGAGTTCGATTCTCTGCGGCTCCACGAAAATTTGAGTTATTTTAAAGAGGATTTTTACCATTCACTGGTGGAAATCCTTTTTTTAATTTTGTGAATCTAAGTGACCAGGCTCAAACTTTAAAATGCCACAACCTAAGACTGCTCTAAAAGAACTTCACTAGAAATCGTTAATGAAAGGTGAGGTAATAACAGTTTTCTTCTTTTTATAAAGATCTAAATTATGATATACGCTGAACCTGAAAATATGCCTGTTTTCATAAATAAACGGCGAATCTTTATGTCTGAACGTCCACATGTATCCGGATTGAATTTGCATTTCATCATTGATGATGTAACCTAAACCGATGAATAAACGGTTATCTTCAAAGTGATCATACACTATAGATTTTCCCGCCTGAATAAATATTTCATTGTACGTTGAAAGGTAAATCGCCTTGTTTTCAAGATGTTCTTTATTCAAGGGATAATAAGCCATAAGCTTATACCTGAAGCGATGGGTGAGTTCAAAAGGTGAGCCTTCGCGAAAGTCTCTTCTAAATCGTTGTTCAAAACGAAGCTGATGATATATTTTAAGTCGGTCGAAGGGCGATACGAATAACAATTGCTGCCATCCTCTGAATTGAGGCACTATCTTATCAATATTGGGTGCTTCCAGATTGGGAGCCCAATACCAGGGGTTAACGAAGCCGGCTGTAACCTCAAAGTATTTACTAACCAGGTGGGAAATGCCAAATCGCAGATATACCTGAGCCATATCCTGGACCCCACTTCTCGTTCTTGCATGATACTCACCATAGTAAAATGAGCGTTCTGAAATCCTATACTTTGTGTAGAGCCCAAGCCATACTCCAGAAGAATTTTTGATTACCTTTTCTTCGGGAATGTCAAGTGACTGAGCATATGATGTCCAGGTTGAATACAAAACAAAAAAGATGATGACTGAAAAAGACTTGATCATTTACTTAGGGCCTGATTAATTTCTCAATTTGAAGTGGAATATCATTTTTCTTTATGCTTCTTTCCAATTGTACGGTATCTTCTTTCAGCAATTCAAAAAGTCTTTTTTGAAGAAATTGAATCGCCTCTATATGATCGTTGAGTTTCAAATAATCAGTTTCCTGTTTTAAGGCTTCGATGCGATAGGTAAATAACTCTTCCGCCACTTTTTCATATATTTTCTTTTTTCTTCTGGTTTTAAAATTATAATTAAAAGTGTATGGATCCATTTTTATTTCTGTGTAGGCCTCATCTATTTTAGCATGGGTTTTAAATAGTTGAATTATTTCTAAAGGAATTTCCTCTAAAACATCCAGAAAGCCAACGATCCTATATGCCAAGCTATCTTTTTCATCAAAATTCTGACTATTGGAATAGTTTTTAAGCAACTCATTGTAATGATTCTCGGCAAATGTTGAATGGAGTACCTGCAACACATTATTTGCAACCGGTAGTGATTCATCTGTATTGTATAAGTATAGCGTGTCCAGGATCAATCTGGATGATAGGATCATGTTCTCGACTACCTGCAACTTGTTGGATTTCAGAATGCGGTCCAGCTCATGGTGAATAGTTCTGGATAGAGTAGCGAGAATTTGTGATTCATTTTCCAATCTCAACCTAAATTCGCGAAGCGACTTAACCTCAGCCGGACTGAATGAAATAATTTTTTCCGTGCGGTTACCATTAAAGTCGTACTTTATCGATTGTTCGGGTCGGAGGTAAACTGCATTTTGGGTAAAGTAAATATTGGGATTTACATACCTAAAGTCATCCGACTTCATAAACTTAAGCGTACCTTTAAGTCGGTTAAGTTGAGCTGGATATTGCCGGTAGTAAATGCTTGTCCAGGCCAATGAATCGGTGCGTTGGCTATTAATACTTAATGAAGTGTTTTTGCTGATCTCTTTTATCATAAAACTGATGGTGTCCAGCAAAGCATCTGATCTTTCAATATCTTTTTTATTTTCTTCTGTTAGTCGATACACCAGGCGTGAAGTTCCCAGTGGCATCTCTTGTTGAAGCTGAAAGGCTGTATCCAGCGAAAGCATTTTATCAAGAATGGCAAACAAAAATTGATTGCCTTCAAACTGCATGGTCAGCTCCCTACCATAGGGGGCATAGCCATTATCAAAAGTTAATCCGAAAATTTTGCTGGATTTGCCTACAACCCATTCCTCATCGCCATGAATGGCGGAAATGACATCAGCCCATTCATACTCTTCTAAAATTTTATTGTCTGCGGGATCTTCAGTTTTAGCATAGATTAGTAGGCCATCGTTATATCGCCTCGTTTCTTTGATCGGGACACTATCAAGTGTATAATTGAAGACCCACAGAGAATCCATATGACCTAATTGATTTACATAACCCTCGATATTGATTTGATCATTATTGTCGATGGCTTCAAGGCTTATCCTTCCATTAACAACACCCGCAACGAAAGGCAGTTCACCTTTTGTGATGATGATCGCGGGCTTGTTGGGCTCATACTGTTTTTCAGTAAAACGCCAATTGTCTACAGGTACACCGTCTTCATAACTAGCCTGAAGTTCTCTAACGTTGCTACGCAGTGTAGTTTTTGTTTGAGAATCAACAATGTCATCGATAAAAACATAGTGTTCATATTCTTGATACACCCATTTATCATTCTTTTTATCTTCTTTATAAGTCCCTGACCAGTCGGTTTTTCTGAAAATCTGATTTCGCAATGAATCACCAGGCCTAAAAGTAATTTTATAGTCACCGTCGAGGATACGATCGTCCTTCCGCTCTATATACTGAAATCTGGCTTCCCCGACATTACCCTCGCTGGTCGTAAGGTTACCGGTAAACTCTTTTCTTCTTTGCGCCTGAACATCGAAAGAAAAATATAATAAAAAGCCAAGTATCAGAAAAGCCGATTTGCACTTTTTCATGTCTAGCGAAACTTGATGATTTAATCTTTTGCAAATATAACTTCTTAAGTGAATTGATGTTGGGTTAGAATGCCTTTAACTCAAAAATGGATAACAAAAAAAGGTTAGCTAATGCTAACCTTTTTTCAGGATGAGTTATAACGTCATCTTTTTTTCTTCTTTGCGGCTTTTTTCTTAGCCTTTTTGGCTGGTCTTCTCTTTGCCGCTTTCTTTGCTGGTCTTCTCTTAGCAGCTTTTTTCTTTGCTGCTTTCTTAGCTTTCTTTGCCATAGCTGTTTGTGTTTTAGTTAAACATTATACTTAATACACTTTGAATTAAATAACATAATATTTAAAAAACAAGAAAATGAGTTGATACTTTCTCCTGGAGAAATATTGATGTAGAAGGAAAAAACAATTTTTTATAAAAATATGTACGATACGAACTGTAATCGTTGATTTTCGGATTATCACAAATAACTTATCCTGGAAAAAATTTATAATCAATAATATAGCACGAATCATCGAGAGTACAATGTTGCAGTGATTAGAAGACAGATGATTCGAGGAGAATAAGTATGGATTTTATCTGTATCGATAATTATTGCAGTGAGTAAGTACTGGCAGAAAAATTTAATTAACCAGGGGCAATACTTTTATTATCATTATAGATTAATGGTGTTATGCGTGCTTGTACTTTACTAATCTTCATCCTATTCTTTTAGAACAAGGCACTAAAGATGCTATTCGGGAAAGTGGCATCCCGGCTCAAAAGTTATTAGTTTGATAGGGTTGAAAAGCTGATAATTTTCCGGGAATAGTTAGATTTGTGCCGTAAACAGACATTTGTAAATCTGTTTTTTACCATTTTGGTCCCGTATTTCAATGGATAGAATTTGAGATTCCGATTCTCAAGATGTAGGTTCGATTCCTACCGGGACCACTTGCTTTAGATAAAGTTTTCAAACCACTCCAGGCGAGTGCAATAAACAAGGAGCCTTACTATTCTTCACCTTCTTAGAATTGCTTAGTGTTGCATTATTCTTGGTCGTATTTTAGCTTTTAAAATGCATACTTAATTTGTTAAGGGATGACTCCTTCTGAATTCCGAAAAGCGGCACATGATCTCGTAGACTGGATGGCGGATTATATGGAAAATGTTGGCCAGTATCCAGTCAAGCCCAGGATAAAACCAGGTGAAATCAAAAATGATTTGCCGCAAATTCCTCCCGATCAGGGACAACCTTTTGAAGAGATCTTTGAAGATTTCAAAACTAAAATCTTGCCAGGCATGACGCATTGGCAACACCCTCAATTCTTTGCTTACTTCCCTACCGGCGCCAGCGGGCCGTCTTTATTGGCGGATATGCTTTCTTCTACCATCGGCGCACAATGCATGATTTGGTTAACTTCTCCTGCTGCCGAAGAACTGGAGGAACGAACCATGGAGTGGTTGAGAGATATATTGGGACTTCCAACGAATTTCACAGGTGTCATTCAAGACAGTAGTTCTTCTTCAACCTTAGTTTCATTGCTAACTGCAAGAGAATGTAAAACCAGGTACAAAATCAACAATGAGGGGTTTAACTCAAGCCATAAGTTCAGAATCTATACCTCCAACCAGGCTCATTCATCAGTAGACAAGGCAGTCAAGATAGCGGGATTTGGCCTAGCCAATCTTGTCAAAGTGGACGTCGACGATAAATTTCAAATGAAGCCAGATGCTCTGCAAACAGCCATTGAGCATGACATTAGTAATGGCTTAGCACCCTTGTGCGTCATATCTACTATGGGGACAACGAGTTCCACGGCGGTAGATCCTATTAGGGCCATCGGTGTAATCTGCAAGCAATTTGATTGCTGGCATCACATCGACGCTTCCTATTCAGGCGCTGCATTGCTTTTGCCTGAAATGCGATGGATGAGCGAAGGGGTTGAACTAGCAGATAGCTTTGTGTTCAACCCGCATAAATGGATGCTAACTAATTTTGATTGTTCTGCCTATTTTGTAAAAGATAAAAAAGCACTCATTGAAACATTCAGCATCTTGCCTGAATACCTCAAAACACCAGAGGATAAGCTGGTTAACAATTACCGGGATTGGGGCATTCCACTGGGCAGACGATTTAGGTCACTCAAACTTTGGTTTGTGATTAAATCCTATGGTGTAGAGGGCATCAAAAAAATAATTCGTGATCATATTGAAATCGGTCAATGGGTAAAAGAACAGATTGAGCAATTCGATGATTTTGAGTTATTGGCACCGGTACCGCTGAATCTCATTTGTTTCAGATATAAGCCAAAAGGTTGGAGTGGTGAGGAAAAATTAAACCAACTTAATGAGGAGTTGCTTTATGGGTTAAATCGCACTGGTGAAATATTACTAACACAAACCAAACTCAATGGCAAATACACACTTCGTTTTGTTTCAGGGAATAACAACACTTCCCTGCCGGAAGTAAAAAAGGGTTGGGAGATGATTGTATCTTACGCCAGAAAACTGAAAGTATGATTTCTGTAATTGGAATTCCATTTGATGAATATTCATCCTATTTGAGGGGCTCTGCACAAGCTCCCGATGCAATTCGTGCTGCCTACCACTCTGATTCTGCTAACTATTTTACGGAGTCTCTGGTGAATGTGAACGAATCGGGTTCATGGAAAGATGAAGGCAATTTGGTGGTATCTGATTCAAAAACAATTACCAGAGATATTGAGGAGGGTATAGCAAAACTCCTTACCGTCAACGGAAAAATACTTTCTTTGGGTGGTGACCATTCAGTAACCTATCCAACAGTCAAAGCTTTTGCCCGCAAGTACGGTCCACTTTCGATTTTACACATGGATGCCCATGGCGATCTCTACGATAATTTTGAAGGCAACCGATATTCGCATGCCTGTCCATTTGCGCGTATTATGGAAGAAGGCCTCGCTTCCCGGTTGGTTCAGGTAGGTATCAGAACATTGACAACGCACCAGCGCGAACAGGCCGATAAATTTGGTGTGGAAGTAATTGAAATGAAGGACTGGAAACCTGAACTCAAATTTCAGTTTGATGGGCCGGCCTATCTTTCACTGGACATGGATGCCATTGATCCAGCTTTTGCACCGGGTGTTTCTCATCATGAACCGGGGGGATTCACGTCACGTGAGATCATTTCCATTGTTCAGAAGGTGAAGGGAAACTTTGTCGGGGCCGATCTTGTAGAATTTAACCCGCAACGGGATGCTTCGGGAATTACAGCTATGCTGGCCGCGAAGTTATTTAAAGAACTGCTTGACTTGCTTGCCAGAGATTAGCGATGACAAAGGATCCTGGAGTTAATCCTGTGGATGTAATAATGAATCATATAAAAACATGCTGTAAGGAGCCCCGACAATCCCTATATTTCCCTGTATTTCTAAAATTGGGACGAATTAATAAATGACTATGCGCTATCTTTTTCTATTACTAACGGTCTCGCTTTTCAGTTGTACGAATGAAAAGTATGACCTCATTATTAAAAATGCCAGAATAATAGATGGTTCTGGTTCAGCAACTAAGGAGGGAGATGTGGGTATCAATGCAGACACCATCGCCTTTGTTGGAGATTTGTCAAAAGCAGAGGCCGTTCAGGTAATTGATGCCAATGGTCTGGCCTTGGCACCGGGATTCATCGATTCCCACAGTCACCACGATCGGGGCATGTTGGACAATCGTGAAATGCTGGCATTGACCAGCCAGGGCGTTACCACCATGATTATTGGTCAGGATGGAGGTTCTCAATTTCCGTTGAAACAACTATATGAGAAACTGGCATTAACACCCTTGGCCATCAATGTAGGCAGTTATACCGGACACAATACCTTGAGGAGAAATGTTTTGGGAGAAAATTATCAGCGGATATCCTCGCAAGACGAAATTGATAAAATGATTCAGTTGCTGAAGGAAGATCTTGAGTCGGGATCACTGGGGCTTTCTACCGGTCTTGAGTATGATCCTGGTATTTATTCCAATGAAGATGAAGTTTTGCAATTGACAAAAGTGTTGGCCCCTTATGATGCCCGATACATCAGTCATATCCGAAGTGAAGATCGTAATTTTTGGAAGGCAATTGATGAAATAATTAATCTGGGGAAACAGACGGATGTGCCTGTGCAAATTTCTCATGCCAAACTTGCCATGAAAAGTTTGTGGAATCAATCGGATCAATTGATTATGAAATTGGATTCTGCTCGCAAAAGCGGGGTACAAATAACTGCGGATATTTACCCCTATACTTATTGGCAATCCACCATGAAGGTATTATTTCCGGAAAGAAACTTCAATGACCGCGAGGAGGCAGAATTTGCCCTTACGCAACTCACCACGCCTGAAGGCATGATCATTGGCAATTTTTCTCCTATACCTGAATATATAGGTAAAACGTTGGCAGAAGTTGCTGTCTTACGCAAAACAGAACCTATAAAAACCCTAATGGATTTGATTGCCATTGTAGATAAAGAACATGGTGATGAAAGTATTATTGCTACGAGTATGGCGGAAGAGGACATTGCCAATATCATGAAATGGCCGTTCACCAATATTTGTTCTGACGGAAATACGGAAGGATTACATCCAAGAGGACATGGCTCTTTTCCCAAAATTTTACGTCAGTATGTAAGAGAACTAAAAATTCTTTCTTTGGAAGAAGCTATTCATAAAATGACATATCAGGCTGCCGAAAATCTCAACCTTTCTAAGATTGGATTAATAAAACCAGGGTATTATGCAGACCTTGTGCTTTTCGATCCGGAAATAGTGGCCGATCATGCTACCTATCAGGAACCCCATGCGTTGACTACGGGAATCAGTTGGGTAATGGTCAGCGGTGAAATTGTATCGGAAGCGGGTAAGCCGACCGAGGTTTTTCCCGGACGCGTAATCAAGAGAAGTAAATAACCATTGAATTCATTAAATACCTTAGCCCGTTAGTATATTTCAAGAATGGAACAGGATTTAAAAGAGTCGGCAACTCCTAAAAACAAAAGGACTTTAGCAAGTACATTTAAAAAATTACTCCGCTATCAGTTCAACCTGGAGTTTGACAAGACTCAGGAGGATACGATTGTTGAGGATATCCGCAAAAGTGTTGAGTTCCGTGGCATGAACCTTTGGGTACTCATATTCGCAATTTTTATAGCATCTATCGGCTTGAATATGAACTCTACTGCTGTTATCATCGGTGCGATGTTGATCTCTCCGCTGATGGGACCAATTACGGGACTGGGTGTAGGTGTAGGCATTAATGATTTTGAGCTCATTAAGAAAGCGTTGCGTAATCTTGGTATTGCCACAATCATAAGCCTCATCGCTTCTACCATCTATTTCCTGATCACTCCGCTTAGCGATGCACGATCGGAATTGCTGGCAAGAACTACACCCACCATTTGGGATGTATTTATTGCTTTCTTTGGTGGGTTGGCGGGAATCATCGCTTATACCAACAAGCAGACGCAAAAGGGAAATGTGATTCCTGGTGTTGCTATTGCTACAGCACTGATGCCACCCTTGTGCACGGCTGGTTATGGCATTGCCAGTGGCAACTTCTCTTATTTTGTAGGCGCTTTCTACCTGTATTTTATCAATAGTGTATTCATTGCCATTGCCACCTACCTCATGATTAAGTATCAGGGATTCTCTCCGTGCAATTTCGTAGATCAACGTACGGAGAATAGAGTCAGAAGAATGATCGCACTGGTCGTTATTTTGACCATTGGCCCCAGTATCTTCATGGGCTACCGAATCGTCTCAAAAAGTTTTTACGAGCAGAATGCATTCAAATTCATTAACCAGGAATTTAATTTTCCCACCACACAAATTGTGAGTCGGGTAGTTGATCCGGAAAAAAGAAGAATTGAAATATTGTTATTTGGTGACAAGCTGGATGATAAAATGCTGGCGATGATTAAAGATAAAATGATACAATACCGTCTTACGGAGACGGAATTAAAGATTCGGCAGGATGTTGACAAATCAGCTCCTATCGATTACAATGCTATTAAAACCGGATTGTTGGAAGATATTTATAAAAACAATGAAGAACTTCTTCGGGAAAGGGATCGAAGTATAGATTCCTTGCAAAAAGAATTAAGAAAAAATCAGTACAACCTTTGGCCTGTTAAAAGTATGACGAATGAATTGAGTGTAGTAGTGGGTCAGGTTGAAGAATTGTCAATATCTCCCTCTGTTTTTTACAAGACGGAGCAAAACAAGTATGACACTGCCCTTACCGCTTTCCTAAAAATGAAAAAACGACCGACAAACGCTGAAGTAAAAAAAATTACAAATTGGCTCAAAGCCAGAACACAAAATGATTCCATCAGAGTAATTCTTCATTAATAATTTTAAACTCCCTATTATGAAAAATATAACCATACTTGCTCTTTTCTTATTAGCATTTGCGTCTTGCAAGAAAGAAGAATACGATGTTGTTATTAGGCAGGGCACGGTGTATGATGGCTCAGGAAATACCCCTGTAGTCGCTGACGTTGGCATTAATGCCGACACAATCGCCTTCATTGGCGATTTGAGCAACGCTGTTGGCAAAAAGGAAATTGATGCGACGGGACTTGCTGTGGCTCCAGGGTTTATCAATATGTTGAGCTGGGCGGTGGAGAGTTTGATTATTGATGGTAATTCACAAGCCGATATTCGTCAGGGAGTTACGCTGGAAGTCTTTGGGGAAGGGGGATCCTTGGGACCTATCAACGAAAAGATGAAGCAAGGCATGTTGGATGATATGAGACGCAATCCGGATTATAAGTATGATATTGATTGGACCACACTGGATGAGTACCTCGTTTCCCTAACCAAGCGAGGGATTGCGCCTAATGTTGCCTCATTCATAGGAGCGACTACGGTTCGTATTCATGAGTTAAATTATGACAATCGTCTTCCCAATGCGGAGGAAATGTTGCGAATGAAAGACCTGGTGCGCAAGGCGATGGAGGATGGTGCATTGGGAGTAGGGTCCTCTTTGATCTACGCACCGGCTAACTACTCCAGTACGGAAGAGCTGATTGAATTATGCAAAGTGGCTGCTGAATACGGCGGCATGTACATCACACACATGCGTAGCGAAGGCAACGGTATTTTTGGAGCAGTAGATGAAACGATACGAATAGCTCGTGAAGCGGGGTTACCTGCGGAGATTTATCATCTCAAAATGGCAGGACAAGAAAACTGGAATAAACTGGACTCGGTGCTCGCCATGATAGATCAGGCCAACAAGTCTGGCGTAAAAATTACTGCAGACATGTATACGTATAGGGCTGGGGCCACAGGCCTGGATGCCTCCATGCCACCCTGGCTTCAGGAGGGCGGACTTAATAATTGGATAAAGAAAATGAAGGACCCAAAATTCAGAAAAATGGCACTTGAAGAAATGAAGAAGCCGTCTGATAAATGGGAGAACCTTTTGTTGATGTCAGGAAGTCCTGACAATGTGCTGCTGCTTGGGTTTAACAATGATTCTTTGCGACAATTCACTGGAAAAACGTTAGCAGAAGTAGCCGCTATTTATGGCAAGTCACCAGAGGAAACGGCCATGGATCTGGTAGCCACAGATAGCTCGCGTGTAGGTACAGCTTATTTCATGATGAGTGAGGATAATATCAAAAGACAGATTGCCCTTCCTTATCTAAGTTTTGGATCAGATGCAGGTTCACCTGCAGCTGAGGGAGTTTTTTTAAACTCCAATGAACATCCCAGGGCCTACGGCAATTTCGCCAGACTCTTAGGAAAGTACGTGAGGGATGAAAAAGTCATTCCCATGGAAGAGGCAATAAGAAAACTCACCTCCTTGCCCGCAGGTAATCTTAAAATCAAAAAGAGAGGAAGTCTAAAGCCAGGTTTTTATGCGGATGTAGTAGCCTTTGATCCGGAGAAAATTCAGGACCATGCCACATTTGAAAAGCCCCATCAATACAGTACCGGGATGGTGCATGTGTTTGTGAATGGAGAGCAAGTGCTGGCAGATGGAGAACATACCGGAGCTAGACCGGGCAGGGTAGTGCGGGGACACGGGTGGAAGGGTAATAACTAGTTGTCCCTTAAAAACTTATTTTCTAAAAGTATAAAACGATGGATTCTTTCTAATGAATGAGTAGCCTATGTATGCCTGCGCAAAGCTTCGGCACACAGGTGCGACTGCAATCTTTCTATAACAATCAAAACGAATTCAGCCGCGCAACAGCGATAGCATTTAGTTCAAAGCTGTACATTCTATGAATTTCTAAAATCTGCAAGGTTTTCGATTTAAAGTTCTATTTTCTCGCATATTTTTTCTACACAATCCCATTGATTTTATTAGTAAACAAACCTGTTTTAGGTTTTTAAGGTGTGACTAACTAACTTCTTACGTCCGCGTACTCTGGCTTCCGGTCAAAAACAGACTTGGCGAAAGGACAAAGGGGAAGTATTTTAATTTTTTCTGTTCGTGCAAATTCAACTGCGGCATGCACTAGTTTCACCCCTGATGATTTTCCTCTCAACTCGTCCGCTACTTCTGTGTGATCGATAATAATCAATCCCTTGCCGGCTTTTGAGTAGGTCATTTCAGCTAAACGTTTTCCGTTTTCCTCCATGAAGAATGCCCCCTTGGTTACGGTTTGTTCGTGGCGTATATCCATATAAACTAATGTTTATTTGGCGAAAGCTACACTTCGCATCTCCCGAATTACCGTCACTTTAATCTGACCGGGGTATTGCATATCTCTTTCAATCTTTTGAGATATATCAAAGCTAAGCTGGCTGGCACGCTCATCGGTTGCTTTTTCCGCATCTACGATTACACGCAACTCCCTTCCGGCTTGTATAGCATAACATTTCTCTACGCCATCGAAGCTAAGGCCTACATCCTCAAGTTCGCGAAGTCTTTTAATGTATTGCTCCATCACTTCCCTTCTTGCTCCGGGGCGTGCTCCACTGATAGCATCACAAGCCTGAACAATAGGAGACAAAATATTTGTCATTTCTATCTCATCGTGGTGCGCGCCAATGGCGTTGCATACCACCGGATGTTCTTTGTATTTCAGCGCCAGTTCCATGCCAACGATAGCATGGGGTTTCTCAAGTTCTTCGGGCCATACTTTTCCAAGGTCGTGAAGAAGTCCGGCACGTTTGGCTTGTTTTACATTAAGTCCCAGTTCTGCAGCCATGATGGAACATAGATTGGCAACCTCTCGCGAGTGCTGTAAGAGATTTTGACCATATGAGGATCTGAACCTCATTCTTCCCACCATCTTCACCAGTTCCGGATGCAGACCATGAATACCCAGGTCGATAACTGTGCGTTCGCCCGTTTCAATAATTTCGTCATCAATATTTTTTGAAGTTTTGGCAACAATTTCTTCGATACGTGCGGGGTGAATACGACCATCCTGTACCAATCGGTGCAAAGAAAGTCTTGCTATCTCTCGCCTCACGGGATCGAATCCTGAAATGATAATCGCTTCCGGTGTGTCGTCTACGATTATCTCCACGCCTGTAGCTGCCTCCAGGGCGCGGATGTTTCTTCCCTCTCTGCCAATAATCTTGCCTTTGATATCGTCACTTTCGATGTTGAAAATAGAGACACAATTTTCAATGGCGTGCTCTGTGGCGGTTCGCTGGATAGTTTCTACTACAATTTTGCGGGCCTCTTTAGTGGCCGTCAGCTTGGCCTGCTCCATAATGTCTTTGATAAATGAGCTTGCTTTTGTTTGCGCCTCTTCCTTTAGCGACTCTACCAGTTGATCGCGTGCCTGGTCTGCTGTAATCTTGGAAATATTTTCCAGTATGGCTACTTTCTGCTGATTGAATTTATCAAGCTCTTCTTTTCGCTTTCTTACATGCTCAAGTTGTATGGCAAGCGTTTCTTTCTCTTCGTTTACTTCTCCTTCTTTGCGTTTAAGCTGTTCCAGCTCGCGTGATATTTGGGCTTCACGTTGCTTTATCTTCTGCTCGTTGTTGATAATTTGATTCTTTTTGCGATTGGCTTCATCCTCAAACTCCTGTTTCATTTTCAGGAGTTTTTCTTTCGCTTCTATGATTTTGTCTTTCTTGAGGTTTTCGGCCTTCAATTCCGCTTCTCTGAGCATGGCCTGGTACTTTTCATCCAGTTCCTTTTGTTTGCGGATCATCTTCTTCCGGTAAAATAAATTACCAAATAAAAGACTCAGCAAACCAGTAAGTGAAATGCTGGCAATTACCCATATCATTATTTCCATGATGCTAACAGTTAAAGGTTACCACCCGAAAAAAACTGAATTGGAATGAAGAAGTGTGAAGTCAGATAGCTTGCGAAACCAACTGATTCAGGTGGTTGATTTTTTCAACCACTGTTTTGTCGATAATCTCGAGGCTTTTTTCATCAGCCATTTTATCTGCGAGAGCGTCAAACGCGACCATTGCCAACAGGTCCTGTTTATCATTTATTCCGAACTGTCCCCGATAATGTTTTATTTTTTCATTGATCAGTTTGCCGGCCGCCCTGATTTTCTCTTCCTCTTCCAGCCTCACTTTCATAGGGTACTCTCGGTCTGCAATTTTGATCTTTATTGAAAGTTCTTCCATTCACTACCGGTTATCTGCTCAGATGAGCTATGCATTTATCAATTTCTCGAATATACTCGTCCACTTTCTTCTTCAACTCCGAATTACTTCCGTCCTCCGGGTTTATATAATCCACAATTTTAGTGATTTTAATCTGATTTTTAAAATTGCTGATTTGCTCGTCTCGGGCATTTATACTGACCTTTAATTCATGATTTTCAAGTTTCAGGCCTCTGAGCTCGTCTTTCAGCGATTTGTGCTCATTTAGCAAAACCAAAATTTTGCGTTCTAACCCGTTCAGGTTGGTTTTTAATACTTCTTGATCCATTTGAGTACGTTAGGTGAACTTCTTTAAATCGATTTTACAGAAGCTGAGTTTATTTTCTTATTAAAGCGCCCATTTTCTGTTCAAAAGCACTTATCAATTTATTCATCGTCTTATCAATCTCCTCATCCGTAAGGGTTTTGGTGACATCCAATAAGACAAAGCCTAGCGCATATGCCTTTTTTCCTTCAGGAATATTCTTTCCCTCATACACATCAAACGCAATCAATTCCTTAATTAACTTCTTCTCGTTTGCCAGTACCAAATCCTTAATTTCAGCAAAGGTTACATGTCGGTCTATTACAAGAGACAAGTCACGCCTTACTTCCGGATACTTGGGTACTTCTTCTATCACTAACTTAGGGTTTGCCGAGTTGAAAAGCAAGGCAGTGTCAAGGTCTGCATAAAATATTTCCTGCTTAAGACCAAAATCCTTTGTTATTGCTGATTTTACTTTACCAATTTTTCCAATATTTCTTTTGCCATCCATTAAAATCATCCCATAATCCAATATTGGATCATTGGCTTTCTCTTGCGAAACAGTTGTAAGACTGGCTTTTTGCAAAATAGTGGTTACCTGTTGTGCCAGATCAAAATACGTCGTCTTTCTCGGCTTCGACTGCCAATTCTCAGGTTCTGCATTTCCACTGAGGTAGAGGGCGAGTCTTTCATTTTCATGATAACCGCTATTATCTTTCCAATATATTTTACCGAATTCAAAAAATTTCAAATCCTTCTGCCTGCGATTGATGTTGTGCGCACATACTTCCAGGCCTGTGAACAGCATGCTTTGCCGAAGAATACCCTGTTCCTCACTTAACTTGTTCAAAATCTCCACAGGTTCACCATCAACGGATGGTTTGGCATCTTGATAGTAGCGCACGTTGGTAAGTGAATTGGTCAAAATTTCATAGAAACCATTACCGGCCAGCATTTCGCCAATAGTCTTTCTGAAAATATTAATATCATGGGCTGAAAAAGCAGCAAGGTAACTGGTGCCTGCATTTGATCCCAGTTCGATGTTATCCAATCCGTAAATTCTAAGGACTTCCTCGGCAATGTCTGCTTCCTGAAGTACATCCACGCGGTAAGGAGATACGGAAACGGTAAATATTTCCTCGTCATCGCCGACAATTTGGATATCCAAACTATGAAGGATACTCCGAATCCGCTCGCGCGGTATCTCTTTCCCGATCAACCGGTTGATATTTTTGTATTTAACGGCAAATTCCTTGTTCTCAATCTTATCCGGATAGACATCGATCAGCTCGGACGAAATCCGGCCACCTGCCACTTCTTTTATGATCAATGCGGCTCTCTTCACGGCATACACGCTGAGATTTGGATCAGAACCACGCTCAAATCGAAACGAAGCGTCCGTTTTTAGCTGATGGTGGATGCCCGTTTTTCTGATGTAGTTGGGATTCCAATAGGCACCTTCAAGAAAGATGTTTTTAGTATTCTCGGTAACGCCAGAATTGACGCCTCCGAATACCCCCGCAATACACATTCCTTCCTGGGCGTTACAAACCATCAGGTCGTCTGCAGCAAGTACCCTTTCTTTTTCATCGAGGGTAATGAATTTGGTTCCTGCCGGTAATTTCTTTATCACTACTTTATTTCCTTTCACTTCGTCAGCATCATAGGCATGAAGCGGTTGCCCCAGTTCGTGACAAATAAAGTTGGTAACGTCCACCACATTGTTGATGGGCGTCAAGCCGATGGCTTTCAATCGGTTCTTCAGCCATTCAGGCGAGTCTTTGATCGTCAACCCCGAAATGGTAACGCCTGCAAAACGAGGGCATCCTACTGTATCCTGCACAATCACCGATATTGGAAGGCTGTTGTCGTCTGGTTTAAATGCCTCGATTGAAGGCCAGTGGACAGTACTGTTCTTATGCGCTTTAATATCTCTGGCAACACCGATGTGAGAAGCTGCGTCTGCACGATTTGGCGTTAACCCAATTTCAAATACAAAATCGGTTTCAACCGGATACAAGGCTGTCGCTGGCGTCCCATTTGGAAGTTTGGTATCAAGCACGATAATGCCGTCATGCCCTATCCCCAAGCCGATTTCATTTTCTGCGCAAATCATGCCTTCAGAATTCTCTCCCCTGATTTTCGCTTTTTTTATCGTGAAGGGTTCACCCTGGGTTGGATAGATGGTGGTGCCCGGTGTGGCAACGATCACCTTTTGTCCTTTGGCAACATTGGGCGCCCCACAAACAATCTGTACAGACTCCACTTGTCCGACATCCACAGTGGTAAGAGATAGCTTGTCGGCATTGGGGTGAGGTTGACAGGTCAGTACTTCTGCGATCACCAATCCCTTAAGCGCTCCCGGGATCGACTCAAATGACTCAATATTTTCTACCTCCAATCCTGTCGAGGTCAGGATTTTGCCTAATTCCTCGGGGGTCTCGGTGATATCTACGTATTGTTTGAGCCAATTGTAGGAAATCTTCATCTTCTTGGAGGAAAATAAGCGTCAAAAATAGACAAAAAGTATGGGAAGAGGACAGATTAATGCTTCCAATTTATCGGCTGTTGCGGTTGTGCGACTATTGATTTTTATAAGCTTTTTCCCCCGCTGGAATAGATACCGGCAGTATATTTTCTTTGGGTGGGAAAGGGCAGGAGAAACGATCAGAATAGGCACAGTATGGGTTGTAGGCCTTATTAAAGTCTAAAAGTACAGCGGTGCTTCCGGGCAATTTTTTTACATCAAGATAGCGCCCGGCTCCATAGGTTTCCCGTGTACTGGTTTCATCGGCAAACGCCAGAAAAAGTGTTCCCCGGTTTGGGCCCGATTCCATCACCTCTAAAATAAGCAGGCGGCATTTTGTTCCATCAATAGCAAAGTCAGCATAAGCGTATTCCAGATACCTGTTTTCCAGACCGTCATTGGTGGCCAGTAAAATTGATTTTTTATTTTTTATGGATGTCAGGCTGGCGCTGATCCGGTATTTTATATCCGGATTGAAATAGTTCAATCCGGTAAACGATTCTCTTGCTTCTTCAAATGGCATCCCATCCGAGACCATAAGTTTATCTTTTTCCTCTCGGTATTGTTGTACCTCCGTTACGTAGCTATCCCCGGATTGGCTCTCCTGCAATGAGAAAATGGTGATGATTATGACAGAAGCTACAATAACCAGTATGAGTATTTTGCTCAATTTCATTCTCTAGGGAGCTACTAATTTTTGATGTTCGACAGGTTGCGTATGCGTATCGTAGATTGTAAGGAAGGTAGGGATTGCATGGTCGGAGAAACTGCTGGGACCGTTGGCCAGAACACAAATCGCAATTTGTTTGCCTGAATGAATGGCAACTTCACTTCGATAACCATTTACATAACCACCGTGATAGGCGATAGTGTCGTTCTGAAAATTAATTATTCTCCAGCCCAGGCCATAGTATGATTTTTTAATTCTGGACCATCGGTTAAAATTCCTGTTCTTGGCGGTTGCTTTTACCTGGGGTTCGAAAAGTTGATCAATGGCAGCTTGAGAAATGACATCAGGCCTATTACCCAACATGGCGTTCATCCAATTGGCCATATCCGTGATGCTTGCATTGATCCCTCCGGCAGGTGCAGCGTTATAGTAGGTGGTTGAGATGGGAATTTGTTTCCATTGCCTTCCTCTGAACACGTGTGGCTCCGCTACGTTGCAATTATTTATTATGGATTCATAACTGGCAGAGGCATCGCCCATAAATAATGGATTAAATATTCTTTCTTTCATTATTTCTTCGAAAGAGCATCCGGTGGCAACATTAATGACCGGCTCGATCAGGCTATACGCCACATTCTGATAGCTGTAAAATTGTCCAGGTTTGCCAATAGGGTCTATTTGTTTTACGGCTTCCAGCATAGATGACAGGGGTAATCCATCCTCAATTAAGGTTGTATACGTGTGATAGGGAAGTCCTGTAGATTGCGATAAAACATGTCGAATAGTAAGATGATGTTCACGTTCAGGTGAGCCTAGCACGTAACCGTGAAGGTATTTGGTGGCAGGATCATCCCAACTGAGTAGGCTATCCGCTGCCAACAGGCCAGCCAGAGAGGCAGTTACTGGCTTGGATACAGACCCCAATCTAAATACGGTGTGAACATCAACCGGTTCTTGTGTGTCAACGCTTTTGATGCCAAAGGCTTTGGTGTACACTACGGTTGAGTCAATTAGTATGGCAACAGCAGCGCCCGGTGTACCACTGAGTGCAAGCGATTCATTTACATAGTCTTCATAGGCTTTGAGCATCGCCTCGAATTGACTGGGGATGGCGGGTTGCACAACCGCTGCCTCCCCTTTAGTTGAAACAACGGGAGTTTCTGGTTTCGTGTAAAACACAAAACCAATCAAAGTAATTATAGCAATAGGTAAGACCAATACCAGTCTTCTCATATTTATCTTACTTTTTTAAACCGGATTTAAAACCAGGTTCATCAGTTTGATTTATTTTTTTAAATACGTTCACAATACACCTTCATCGGCAAAGCTATAGTATTTTTGACCAGCGATAATCAGGTGATCCAGCAGCTGTATCTCCATTACCTTGCCTGCATCGCTTAGTTTTTTTGTCAAGCTTATATCGGTTTGACTGGGGGTAAGGTTGCCCGAGGGGTGATTGTGAACCACAATGATACCGCTGGCCAGATCCTCCAATGCCAACTTAAAAATTATTTTTGGGTCAGCTACTGTGCCAGACACACCGCCTTCGCTGATTCTTTTCTTACGAATTAAACGATTGGCCCGATTGAGCAGCAATACCCAAAATTCTTCGTGCTGCAAGTCAATGATATCACCTTTTACAAGTTGAAATGCATCATGGGAGCCTGATATTTTGGGTTTCTCTTCAAGCTCTGATTCCTTTCTTCTTCTACCCAACTCCATAGCGGCTACAATGGTGATAGCTTTAGCCTCTCCGATTCCCTTGTTTTTCATCAAGTCTTTAACGCTGAGTTTGGCCAAATCATGCAGATTATTGTTTACTGTCTGAAGTATAAGTTTGGATACATCTACTGCACTCAATGAGCCGGTGCCGGTGGCAATCAACAGGGCGATAAGTTCTGCGTTGGAAAGGGTAGCGTGCCCTTTCTGAAGTAGCTTCTCGCGGGGCCGATCTTCTGCTGCCCAGCTTTTTATACCCAAAGGTTTTGGTGCTGCTTTCATCCTTTATGCCCAGGGATCACTCAAATATTGTACTTTTTAATCAATAAAAAACCCTCCCCCATATCCCTTTTGAGATACAAGGAAGGGAAAATAATATTTTCAACCTTCGTTAGGCGAGTTTGTTAACGTGTTTTGTCAGCCTCGATTTTTGGTTGGCAGCTTTCTTCCAATGAATGATATTCTTTTTGGCAAGCTTGTCAATTAACGAGGAAGCCCCCTTAAGAAGCGTTTCAGCTTCATTTTTGGTGGTTGTAGCCAACAGCTTTTTAGTAGCTGTGCGCGTGGTTTTGTGCTGATAGCGGTTGCGTACGCGCTTTTTTTCGTTAGCCCTTATTCTTTTTTCTGCTGATTTATGATTTGCCATAAGCCTTTTTCCAAATGGACTGCAAATGTAATATCATTCGTCAAATTTACAAAATTGAAATTCTGTCATTTTGGGAGGATTTCATCTTTAAAAAGGAGCCAGGTTTTGGGATCCAAAACTACCTTCCTTGGCTTTATTTCTGCGGGAATAGTGAATTTTACCCCATTACCTGCCAAAACCATTGTACTGATTTGCTATGATCCTGTGATTTTGATGTGAGAGGGTGTGGGCGGAATTTTTGTATTCTACCGATTGCAAATTCATTCCGGATTTCTCTGATGAGATACCAACTAGTGTTATGTTAGTGATAAACCTACGCATTCCCATCGAACCCCTATCCCCTGAAAGGGATCCAGGGGTGACCAGAGGCAAATGACTCTTTACATGAGATCAAGTTCAAATGAGGATAGTGATTTTCTGAATAAAATAGTAATTTCCGCATTGCCTTCCACCACGTTGGTAGAGTCCTTAATTTCAAAGGTAAAGCGGCAATATTGGATAGCTATGTCAAAATTTCGGGGGTAGAGATCATCGGCAAAACTAAATTGGAACAGCAGACAAACAGTTGAGTATTAGCATAGTCTGAGCATGGATTTTTTTTGGAAAGATAGGGTGATGAATCGAATACAAAAATTACTTTTCTTGTGCATGGTAGTTCCATGCTGTGGTTTTGTTTGGGGTTTTTTTGCTCACAAAAAAATCAATCGGCTTGCCGTTTTTACCTTGCCGCCGGAGATGATTGGATTCTATAAACAAAATATCGATTACATAGAAGAATATGCGGTGGCACCTGATAAAAGGAGATATGCGGTAAAAGATGAAGCTCCACGCCATTATATTGATCTTGATCAATACGGTGATAGTGCCACGCTAAAACTACCCCGAAACTGGAAGGACGCGGTAAATCGGTTTGGTGAAGATTCGTTGATGGAACATGGAATTGTACCGTGGCAGCTAATCATCATGTATTACCGGTTGAGGGAAGCTTTTTTGCTGTATGATCCTGAAAAAATTCTTCGCGAATCCGCTGAATTGGGTCACTATGTGGCAGACTCGAATGTGCCGCTGCACACAACCAGTAATTATGATGGGCAAAAGACCGGACAAGTTGGCCTTCATGGATTTTGGGAATCAAGATTGCCGGAGTTATTTTCAGATCAGTATGATTTTTTTGTAGGAAGGGCATCTTACGTGGATAATGTTTCGGGTTATGCATGGAAGGGAGTAATCAGAGCCAATAGCGCATTGGATTCCGTCCTGGTCTTTGAAAAACAGTTGTTTGAAATTTCCGGAAAAAAGAAATTTAGTTTTGAGACAAAAGGTAGGCAAACGACCAAGGTTGTCTCCTATTCCTACGCGCAGTCTTACCACGAAATGCTAAATGGTATGGTTGAACGCCAGATGAAGCATAGCATTAAAATGGTTGGCGACCTATGGTATACAGCCTGGGTGGATGCCGGCCAACCTGATTTAAAGAAATTGATAGATTATAAGCCTACTCAGGAGGAATTGGAAGGCAGAAAGATCGAACTAATGGGATGGAAAAATATTCGCTACAAAGTAAGAGAACATGATACAGGAGATGGAAATAACGACTGAGCCGGGCTCTAACAGGAACTGTTGTATCACTATGGATACGCTGCACGGGCCTCAAACAGAATTCCCGCCATTCATGCATCGGATATAGGATCCGTTCAAATTTAATATGACGAAATACAATAATTTCTCTATGTTTAGTGAAACCACAGATTATGAACTGGATTATATCTACCTACTGGATTTTGATTCCGCTGGCTGTTCTTGCAACGGGAGGAATACTCTTATTATTTGGTTATTTGAATGGCCGTCAAAAAAAAGAGTACCCTATGCCTAAAAGGCACATTGTTACCAGCAAAAAGCAAAGTAAATCTACCGCTCAGCCCTTACTTATTCGATTGCCTAAGTTGGGGGTGTAAATACACTTTTGGGGTGTCATAAATAATAAGCGGAGAAAAGGTTGTAATTTTCTTAAAATTTGTAAAAATTAGGGAAACCTAATCCATTATATCTATGAGCTTTTTAAACAATCCTGACAGAATTCCAGAGAGTTATGGCTTGCGTATCGCTGCTGGTTTAATTGGTTTTTTTCTGATTATGAAGCTGGTGGGGTTGAGTCATCATGTTGAACTAAGGTTACTGAACCTGTTTATTCTGGTTGGTGGAGTTTATATGGCGCTTAAAAAATTCAAGCAAACTCACCAGGATCGATTGAATTACTTTAGAGGCCTGGTTACAGGGGTAGCCACCGGTGCGGTAGGATCCCTAGTATTTGCCTTGTTTTTGTTTTTTTATATGCAATTGGACACAAATCTGATGCAATCCATTATTGAGAATGAACCTATGGGACGCTACATGAACCCTTATATTGCTTCTTTCATTGTAGCGCTGGAGGGAGTTTTTTCAGGGCTCCTGGTAACGTTCATCTTAATCAATTACGTGAGCACGGATGAAGTGAATCAATCCTAGGCATCATCTCTGGTTAAATACGCACTATCCATTTCGCTTAATTAAGTGGGTTTGAAATGAATACATTCTTTCATCGAATGGATGAAGGCGTATATTTGTGCCGTTTAAGGTCAGCCAATCTTGCAATTAGTATTAATCGTTTTTCTGTCGTTCGTTTTTTTACAAATTGTCTATGTGGGTTTGTATCTATTTGCATTTTCACAAACAAAAACGATGAATGAAGCGCCCCTTCCTGTCTCAGTAATTGTTTGTGCTCATGATGAAGAACAAAACCTCAGGCAATTGTTGCCTATCCTTTTGGGCCAGGATTATCCCTTCTATGAGGTAATCATCGTAGAAGACCGGAGCAATGACGGTTCTTTTGATTTTTTATATAATTACCAGCATCCAAACCTGAGAATAGTGCGCATAGCCGGCAAACCCGAGCACATTGCTGGCAAGAAATTTGCGCTGACATTGGGTGTGAAAGCAGCAAAGTATGATTGGGTTTTACTCACGGATGCTGACTGCAGACCCAAATCCGATCAATGGATAAAAGAAGTTAGTCGTTATTTTTCATCTCAGACCTCCATTGTGCTTGGGTACTCGCCCTATGAAAAATCTTCAGGACTGCTCAACTCATTTATCCGATACGAAACCCTTCTAACAGCGATTCAATTTTTAGGCATGGCCCTGATTGGTAAGCCCTACATGGGAGTAGGAAGAAACCTGGCTTATCGCAAAGAATTATTTTTAACACACAAAGGATTTAACTCGCATCTGGGAATTGTTGGGGGCGATGATGATTTGTTTGTGAATGAGACATGCAATAAGCAGAACGTAGCCGTGTGTATCGGGGCACCGAGTATTGTCTACTCGAAGCCAAAATTGACCTGGGGTGATTATTTTATCCAAAAAATAAGACACATGGCTGTAGGCAAAAGATATAAATTGTCGGATAAGATCGGTTTGGGTTTATTCAATTTCTCACTCATTGGTGTATGGGTATTGGCTTTTCCATTGATATTTTTTTTACCGTCTGGTTATTTACCAGCAGGTGCGTTGATTCTTAGAAGCATTATGGTTGTCCTGCTCGTCAATCGGGTATCGCGCAGGTTGGGTGAGCCATTTGAAGCCTGGAAAGCTCCATTTTTAGATTTTATTTTTAGCATTTATTATCTTGTCACTGGCCTTGTTGCGTTACAGACAAATAAAATCAGATGGAAGAAAACTTAAACAGCCGATTCTCGCAGAAGGCAATAGAGGATTTCAAGCTTATTGACATGGCTGTTGATGGGGACGAGAAGGCTTATGCAAAACTTCTGACCCGATATAAGCGACCGGTCTATCATATGATTTTGAAAATGGTTCGAAACGTTGATGATGCGGAAGATCTAACCATCGAATCCTTTGCCAAGGCATTTCGTGGTCTGCCTCGTTTTAAAAAGGATTTTACTTTTAGTACATGGCTCTTTCGGATAGCCACCAACAACACGATAGATTTCATCCGCAAAAAAAGATTGAAAACGACAAGCATCAGCAACAGCTATACGGATGATGATGGACAAGCTGTTTCTATCGAAGTAGAAGATGTCAATCCCAATCCACAGGAGGAGGCTATTAAAGCACAAAAGGAGGAAATCATTCAAGTATTTGTCAATATGCTGCCTGCTAAGTATCAGAAGCTGGTCAGGCTAAGGTATTTCAATGAATTGTCTTATGAAGAAATTGCCAGCGAAGTGGAGGCGCCCCTTGGTACGGTAAAAGCACAGTTGCACAGGGCGCGTGAATTGATGTACGATCTTGTTAAAAACAAAAAGGAACATATTTAAAAAAAATCTGTGTTCGAATATGAAAATTTTTCTTGCTGTCCTTAGCTTGTCTGTCGGCTTTCTTTCTCATGCTCAAATTGAACCGCCTTTAGCAAGCCCTCCCAGTATTGTGCAACAGCGGATTGGCCTCACGGATATTTCTGTTGATTATTCCCGTCCCAGCATGCGCGGCAGAAAAGTTATGGGAAACCTGGTGCCCTATGGAAGAATCTGGCGTGTGGGAGCAAACGAATCAACAAAGATTAACTTTTCGCACGATGTTAAAGTTGAAGGGCACCCTATCCCGAAAGATATTTATGCATTATATGCATTTCCCTATCCGGAAGTATGGACCATTGTGATACATAAAAATACCAGCCACTGGGGAGATGGAAGAAGTAACTATAATGAAAAGGATGACATGGTTCGATTCGAGATAAAACCGGAAACCAGCGCACATACGCAAGAAACATTTTTGATTGAATTTGATGAGCTTACTCATAATTCCGCGAGAATGGTGTGGCTTTGGGAGAATACCAGAATCAGTTTTTTGATTGAGGTAGATACCGATCGCCAAATGATGGATCAGATTGACAAAGCGATTGGTTCGACTCCAACAGCAGATACCTATTATCAATCCGCACGTTACCTTCAGGAACAAAGCAAAAGACAAACGACAGCGTTGGAATGGTTGGAGAAAGCTCAGGCACTGGTTGGCGACAAATACTATATTCACCGGGTATGGGCTTTAGTATTATCGCAAATTCAGGATTATGAATTGGCGATTGTTCACGCGGAAAAATCAAAGCAATTGGCTGCTCTTGAAAGCAAGGATGAGTTTGTGCGAATGAATGAAGCCAGTATTAAAGAATGGCGGGCTTTGTTAAAAAACTAATTACTGATCAGTATATTTTGCCACCAAATTATCAATGGTCGCCCTGATCTCTTCAAATCTTTTGTGATAATTGTTGTTCAACATGATCAATGTTTTATCCTGATCGATGTACCGCACTATAATAGTTTTATAGCCGGGGTTGTCCCCATTGTGCCATACTATTTTACCGGCCGGTGATGATGGCATTATTTCCCAACCGAACCCATAGTTTGATTTAGATCCATCATTAAGCGTGTACGGTGTGAAAGCATCTGATAATGTTTCCTGACTAATCAATGGATCAGCATAAAGCGCGCTGTCCCATTTCAGCAAATCGGCCGCGGTTGAGCTTACCCTGCCTGGTCCCTTGCGACCGCCCAGCCACATGATATAATTAGAAGAAGGAAACGAATCAGCCCGGATGAATCTGTTTTGCTCAGATGAGAATATATTTCCGTGGGCCAGATTTGTTAACTTCAATTTTTCGTTGTTGCTGCGAATACCGGTCGAATTCATCCGTAAAGGTGGGAAAATCCGTTGCCGGCAAAGCTCTACAAAATCCTTTCCTGAAGCTACCTCCGAGATGCTGGCCAGAAAAACATAACCTGTATTGCTATACATGTATTTCTCACCAGGCGCAAACATGATGGGTGGATTATATTTAATGAGATATTCCATAATATCCTGATTGTTTGCCGCTTTGCTTTTATCCCAATGCGCATCCATCACCGCCTGATAGTCAGGAAGGCCGCTGGTGTGGGTAAGTAAATGCCGGATGGTAATGCCGGTGTAAGGAAGATTGGGGAGGAATTTGGTCAGTGAATCATCATAATTTAGTTTACCTTCTTCCTTGAGCATCATGATTGTCATGGCGGTAAACTGTTTGGAGACAGAGGCAAGTTCAAAGATATCATCGAGTTGTATGGGAGTGTTTGAATCATAATCACGAACGCCATAAGCTTTTTGTAGAATTGGTTTTCCATGATCCGCAAAAAGTATAACGCCACTAAAGTCTGGAACAGTATTGAGCAGGGAATCGATAGCGGCAGCTATCGGATCACCTTGTTGCTGCTTTTCTGACGATTGGCAGGAGGCTAAAAATACAGATACGAATACAACTGCAGATAGCAATTTTGTCATGGCTTCATTCTATTTTTGATCTCTTAAGTAAACTCAAATCAACATCAATTGCAAGGCATAGAAATAATAGTAAGCTATTTTCCTGATCTTAGTTCAAAGCAACAACAACAGTTTGCGGCTTTGGATGGATTGTACAAGGAATGGAATGATAAAATTAATGTCATCTCCAGAAAAGATCTCGAAAATCTTTATATCAATCACGTTTTGCATTCTCTTGGAATTGCCAAAGTGATTTCGTTTCTGCCTGCAGCCCACATTTTGGATGTTGGCACCGGTGGCGGCTTTCCGGGGATTCCACTTTCTATTTTTTTTCCTGAAACTCAATTTCATTTGGTGGATTCGATTGGAAAGAAAATCAACGTGGTGAATGAAGTCGTGAATAGTTTAGGACTAAAAAATGTAGTGGCAGAAAAGATAAGGGTTGAAGAGATCAGAAATAGAAAATATGATTTTGTGGTGAGTCGTGCGGTTACGCAAATGAAAACATTTTATGGATGGGTGAGTGGCAAAATCAGCAAACAGTCAAATCACGACCTTGACAACGGAATTTTGTATTTAAAAGGGGGGAACCTGGATGAGGAAATGGGAGAATTGAAGCGACCTTATAGCTTGTATTCGCTTTCAGATTATTTTAAAGAAGAATTTTTTGAGACGAAGAGCGTAGTGTATGTACCTATAGTTTGAAGCCGGAGAACCTTCCCGCAAAGGAATTTAGGTTCGGAATGTTGTCTCCAACGAGTGAAACTGTTTGTCCGCTGATCATTGAAAAAATCATTGATGATGCATATCTAACGGAACCAGCAGCAGGGAGTGGAATAGGAATTGGATATTTGTTTCCATTGAATAGAATACTTAGTCGAATAGTACTTCCAATGGTGATATTCCCAGTCCCTTCAACGATAAAAACATAAACCCCATCTTCATCTGCTGTAAAGCTATTTCCAACCAATACTCCAAAGCTATCAAACTCCAGGATTGTAAATGGTATTTGTTGATCATCAACTTCGCTTCCAGATAGGTTTGCAAAAGAGAACTCTGTTTTAAAAGCATAAGTTGCTGAAATGCGAGCATTAATTAATGCGTCAGCAGCATCCACATAGTATTTGGTGGCAGCATCCTGTGTATTGGTGGGGTTAGCAATATTGGTGATCGCATTTCCACCCGCATTATTGCCCAGTGTAAGAACCTGACTCAGGTTTTGGAGTTCATTGGTTTCATCCGCATCTACGGTAAATGATCCGCCACCTATGCCGCTCACATTCGTTAGCGTTACGGTATTTCCGGTTCTGGAAATCGTTTGTGCTTCATTGGTAGGGTTGGCATCCGCATCGTCAATGCTCACCATACCTCCACCTATTCCGGCCACGGAAGAAAGGGAAAGGTTGCTTCCTGTTCGCGATAGGGTCTGCGCTTCATTGGTTGCATTTCCATCGGCATCGGTAACATCTATGTTGATCACATTCCCATCGCTGATGCTAAGACTTCTCGTGCTTTCATTTACAAATTGCGTGGAAAGAGTCTGAAGTTCATTGCCTGGGTCATCATCCGCTAACACGACCGATCCTCCACCATTACTCAACGAAAGTGTTGAGCCCGTTTTGCTCAGTGTTTGGATTTCATTGGTAGCACTTGCGTCTCCATCCGTATGATTGTCCACATAGGCTTTGGTGGCAGCATCCAACGGGTTTGTAGGAGGTGCAAGGTTTGTAATTGCATTGTTGCCGGCACTGTTGCCTTGAGAAAGGACACTACTCAGGTTTTGTCCTGCGCCAACCAACCCCGACAAGTCGGCTTCTTTGGTACCACCCGCGTCGGTAATTCTCAATTTATTATCTGTGCCAAACGATACCGAAGTAATCAATTCATTAGCAGAATCCGTATCGCCATCGCCAATATTGCTGATCATATTATTGTCGATGCTGATTCCCTGACCAGCCTGATAGCTATTTCCTGATCGCTCAGCAAATAGTGCATACGGCACACTCATCAGTTGCTGACTTCCCATGAGTTTAAAATTGCGGCCACCATTTTCATCCAGTTCTATCTGCAACCACTTGGTTCCATTTGTCCAGCCAATAAAATTAAAAGTGCTTGTGCTGGGAGTTCCCTGGCCAATTACCAAAGTGAAAAGTCCGAAGGAGTTTGTTTTTATCTCATGAATTTCATTGTATTCGATCTCTCCATTGGCGGATCCATGGAGTACACTAATGCGAACAGAAATTTCCTTTTGCGATAGGGGTTGTCCATCCAGTCCCCTGGCTACGCCCTGATAGTTGATTCCTTGGGGTGCCTGTGCACTTGCTACGGAAACAAGACAGAAGGTAATCAGGATGATAAAAAGGAGTCTCATTATCAGTTTGCTATTTTAATTGCGCTAAAACTTCCTCGGGTACCACCCTTGAGTAACACATTCAGCACATACAATCCCTGACTTAGATCTCCCAGAAAGACCTGATTGCCTTTAAGGCTGTTGATACTAGAAATGGTCCTTCCCCATAAATCGATTATTTGTACAGATGCTATTTCATCATCGCAGCCAAGTACTTCAATGTTGATAAATTCCTTCACGGGATTCGGATAATAAGTGAAAGTAACATTGTGGCATGGTTCACGATCGATTGGTTGAAGGTAGCCTTGGGTGATGAAAGCGGAGGATGAGGTAAGTGTTATAACGGCAGGCTCTCCGATAGATATAGTAAACGATGAATTGTTCATGGGCAATTCGAATCCGGCTGAATTGGGTACACTGGGGGTGTCAAGCTGTGCACATGCAAGCCAGGGGGAGATCACAGCCAACCAACTGATAAAAATTGACCTCATAACTAATTATAGTTTAGCAACTTACAACATTTGGTTAAATATTCACATAAAGTGTAAGTTTTATGGTTTTTTTGCCAGAAAGTAACGTAAAAGTGAAAGATTACGATAATTAAGCAGCCTGGCCGAGGTACAATCCTGCGAGGGTTGAGGCAACGCATAGGATGAGGCTTAGCCCGATATACAGAAGGGAAGCGCCAGTATAGCCTGTTTGAAACAAGGAAATAGTCTCCATGCTGAAGGTTGAGAATGTGCTGAACCCTCCACAGAAACCGACTGTCCAGAAAAGTTTTGAAGATGAAGAAAAAAACTGTTTTTGGTCAGCTGCACCCACCAGAAATCCAAGAATAAGGCATGCGAGGATATTTGCCAGCAATGTCCCAAATGGAAAGTAGTGTGTATGAAGGGTTCCTACCCATTTACCCATCGTGTATCTGGCCAGACTGCCTAGTCCACCTCCTAAAAAAACGAGCAACAGAGCCTTCATTGGGGTAAAAATGCAAAATCGAAAGAGAGAAAGCTATCCACTAGCCATTCCGATAAAAAATTCATGTGTAAGTTATTCAATCGATTCGGAGATAATGGCCTCCGGGTTTTCGAGTTGAGCGAGTTCTTGTGCATTCAAATTAAGTTCCTGTCCGATCACCGCTTTGGTAGGCCTGAATAAAATGAAAATAACAAGGATGAGCGGGACCATGGTTAGGAATAATAGATGCGCAGTGAGTAAAGCTGCTACTGAAACGAGAAGTCCCGATATTTCCAGAAAGGCAGATCGGATGAGATTGGCAGTAAAGTATTTTTGCATCTTAAATTTGAGAGGTGCCTCCGCGGGGATATTTCTCGTAATGAACCGGAACACGACATATCCGGCAGCAAGGCTTAAGGGCATAGCGAGCATTATTACTTTTTGAAAAATGAGAGCCAACTCATTATTTTCCTTGCCCAAATTTCCCTGGTCAATCAGGAAATAGGCAACACCAGCCAACATAGCAATCGCGCCGAGCTGAGCGATATAAATCATGTTCACATTTCTGAAATATTCTTTCGATCGGATTGGTCGGGGCATATTAATTTTTTTTCATGTTTTGCTGAATCATCTTATCCATCACCCCATAGACTTTTTCTTTAAGCGCTACCGTATCTTTCATATTGAGGTTTGCAGTATTTATCTCCTTGCCGATAATGACGTTAATTGTGCCGGGCTCAATGTGAAATTTATTCGGAGGCATTAATTTTCCCGCATTCAATACAACCAGTGGAAGTATGGGTTGGTGGGTTTCAATGGCTATTCGGAAAGCGCCATCATAAAATGGTTGCAACCTGTTGTTGGATCTGTTTTGTGTTCCTTCGGGGAAAATCAAAATGGAAATACCCTTTGATAAAATATCTTTGAGGTGTTCCATACTTTTTCTTCTGCTTTCATTGCTTGACCGATCTACAATTATGCAGGCTGCCTGAGCTATCCATCCAAAAACAGGAATCTTTTTTAATTCCTTTTTTGCCAGTGGCCTGAATTGTGTTGGAATAGTCAACGAGATTCCGGGTATGTCCAGATACGAAGTGTGATTGCTTACGTAAATGTATGCTTTATCTTTTATTACATTTTCTCTTCCTTCAATACGGTACGGGATTCGATTAAGCTTGCTAAACGTCCATGACCATATCTTTAAAAATTTGTATCCTAATGCTCCGGCCCTGTCGCCAAACAAGAATGGCAACAAAATACCCGGAAGGTAAATAATCATAAAAACGGTGAAGACTAACAGGACCCAGATCACGTAAATCTTCGAAAGGAAAGTGCGTGCCAAATTCAAGGAAAATTTATTTGACTACAAATCAAGATGAAATCAACATACATTTCAAAACTACAATTTCTTTTGAATCAGGGCCATATAAAAACCATCAAAACCTTCGGAAGGCCATAAGTGTTTTTCTTCCAGTAGCTCAAAGTCATGATTGGTATTCAGGAATTTTTTTACCTGGTTTTCATTTTCGGTTGGTAAGATACTGCACGTTGAATACACCATCATGCCTCCTGATTTTACCATGATAGCATACTCGCTAAGTATTTTCTCCTGTACTTCCATTACCTTTTTAATATAGTCCTCGCTTAATTTCCATTTAGCGTCAGGGTTTCTTTTAAGTACACCCAGCCCGGAACAGGGCACGTCCAATAAAACCCGATCGGCAGATTGAGCAAGCCGTTTGATGGTCTTTGATGACTCGATCACTTTGGTTTCAATAGTATTAGCCCCTGCTCTACGTGCTCTTTTTTTTAGTTCTGCCAGTTTCCAATCCTCGGTGTCCATTGCAATGATGCGCCCTTTGTTTTCCATCAATGCAGCCAGATGCATGGTCTTGCCTCCGGCACCTGCACACGCATCAATCACTCTTAAGCCTGGCTCTGCTTTTAGAAAAGGAGCAATCAATTGTGATCCGGCATCCTGTACTTCAAACAGCCCTTCTTTAAATGCCTTGGTGCCAAACACATTCATTCTTTTTGTTAAGATCAATGCATCAGGAAAATTTTCATGGATGCTGGTACTTACTCCTTCTTCATTTAATTTGGTTTCAACCTCTGTGCGTGATGCTTTTAATTTATTCACGCGCAGCACGACTTTAGCTTCCTCATTCAGGCTGGTGATTTCGGCTCGCCATCGGGTGGGTATTAGTTCGTTACCCATTTTATCCATCCAATCCGGGATGGATTGCTGAATAGCTTCCGGATAGGTTTTTAAAAAATTTTGTTCTGTGTTCTTTTTATCAAACTTTTCAAATTCTTCCCATTCGGGCAGTTCAATTTTTTTCCAGACAAACCAACCTCCCAGTAATGCCCAATAATCATTGTCCTGTGCTCCGGTAGTTTCTTTTAATAAGCGATACCACCTTACTATATCGTAAGTGGTTTCAGCAATAAAACGCCGGTCACGCGAGCCCCATCGTGGATTAAGTTTGAATGTTTTTTCGATTACTTTATCCGCATAGCGGTTCTCCTCAAAAATCTGCTTTAGCGCCTCTACTACAGCCAACGATAGATTTCTATAAAGTTTCACTTTACGTTTTATTTTGCGGAAATTTAGGACTTTAATTATTAAAGAATCCCCTTCGGCGGGTACGTTGGTTTAGAAAGGTGGATCAATTTTTGAGTGCTGTTGTTCGTTTTTTAAATTCATGATGATGAGAAATTTTAGCATCCTGTTAATTCTGACCACGTTGCTTACATTTTCTGTACAAGCACAGGATGATTGGGGTAAGTCGTTATTGAAAGGACTGGGAGATTCGGGGGCCAAAAAGAAAACTGAACTTGATCAGATTGACTTTCAATTTGTAATCTCGGTAAATGAAAATGCCGGCTTTTTTGATGTAGAGCAAAAGGGAGAAGGATTGGCAAGGGGATTATACTCATTGAAAGAACGAAGCGACAAGACTTCAGCAGAAATAGCACGTGATACATTGGAGCTTGCCATCGGATTCTATACAGCCCGTTGGTATAAATTGGCTGAAAGTTCATTTATGGATGCCAAGAACTATATGGAGGCCAGCGGTCTTACTAATGACATCAGTTACCTGCGCTGTATCTCCAATATTGGTTTGGTGTATTTGGTGCAAGGAAGAACCGAAGAAGCTCAACAATACATAAACAATGCGTTGACGCTGAGCGAACAATCTCAAGGTACGACCAGTGCAGCCTATGCGGCAAACCTGAATAGCCTGGCAAAACTCGACCAGCAGCTGGGCAAATACAATGAAGCGGAAAGGAAGTTCAATGAAGCACTGGCTATCAGCAAGGAAATATTTGGTGAGAATTCCATGCAGAATGCCATTCTACTCAACAACAAAGCCATGCTCTATCAGGATTTGGGCAGGTTTGATCAATCGGTGCAATTAATGAAACAATCAGTTACTGCTTCGGATGCTGCGCCCAAGAAAGCCTTGCAAGGAAAAAAATCATTTGACAACCGTAGATTTCAATTAAATCTTGCCACCATGTATCAATTGTCGGGTGATTTAGAAAAATCTGAATCTACTTTTCTTGATATAAAGAAAGTATTTGAAAACAGGATGCAAAAAAATAATCCGGAATATGCCAGCCTGCTCAATCAGCTTGGGTTATTGTATATTGAAATGGGTAAAATGGAATTGGTGGAAGATTTGATAACCCAGGCGCTCGATGTGTACAAGAAAAAGTTTACAGAGAACAACATATCGTATGCCAAAACACTCAATGACCTGGGAAATTTCTACCGAATGCAGGCGAGATTTGATGAAGCGGAGACTGCTTTATTGAAATCCAGGGATATTAACCTGAGTTTGCTTAGCGCCAATCATCCTGATTATGTAAAATCAGTTGAAGATCTTGGCATACTCTATTGGAAGAAGAAGGATTTTGGTATGGCAAAAAGCCATTATGCGGAGGCAATGGAGAAATCACTTGAATTTATCAATCAGTATTTTCCGCCTATGAGCGAAGCGGAAAAAACAAAATACTGGGATGTGCTTCAGCCCCGGTTTCAAAGATTTTTTAACTATGCAATTGAGGCCAGTAATGAGGATTCCGGAATTTTATCCGAGATGTATAATTATCAAATCGCTACCAAGGCATTGTTGCTCAGTTCCACCAATAAAATCAAGCAGACCATTCTTGGTAGCGGGGATCAGAGACTGATCAATGATTACTTGTCGTGGATTGCACAGAAGGAAACATTGGCCAAATACTACGCACTCTCGAAAGAAGAGCTGACGAAACAAAATATAGATTTGAATACCCTGGAAAACCAGGCCAATCAACTTGAGCGATCTCTATCTGAACGGTCAAAGGATTTCTCGCAGGGTTATGCTTCTGAAAAAGTTACCTTTTCACAAATCGCTGCTCTCTTGACTGATACTGAGGCAGTCGTAGAAATAATTAGGTTAAGGGGATATGACAAAGACTTTACCAACGACTCCCGATACGCGGTGATGGTACTGACAAAAGGAGCAACTATACCCGGACTTACCGTGCTGGAAAATGGAAATCAATTGGAAACCCGTTACTCTAAATTTTATAAGAATGCCATCCAGCAACGGGCAGAAGACACCTATTCGTATGATCAATACTGGAGTAAGATTGACCCTCAATTGACCGGGAAGAAAACAATTTACTTTTCGCCAGATGGCGTATACAATCAAATCAACGTGAGTACGCTAAAAAAACCGGATTCAGATTATGTCCTCAACCGCTATGATCTTATCGTATTGGGTAACTCAAAAGATTTGCTTTCTATAAAAAATAAAAAAGCTGGAGTTCCTAAAAAGGATGCATTCTTACTGGGCTTTCCCGACTATGGTGGCAATGCGGTGGCGTCATTGCCGGGCACGAAGGTCGAGCTGGGGACAGTTTCTAAAATTCTGACAAGCAATGGTTATAAAGTGACTGCTTTATACGGAGCGGAGGCATCAGAGAAAAATTTAAAAGCGGTAAAGGGCCCTCAACTATTGCACATAGCCACACACGGTTATTTTTTAGCTGACGGAGATGTAAGCGAAGGTAGTGCCGTGGGAGTAAGTGCGGAAAATGCTAAAAGCAATCCATTGTTGAGATCAGGTTTGTTGTTGGCAGGCGCTTCAAGGACTATTTCAGGTACTGCCATACCTGACCTCGAAAGCAATGACAACGGAGTGCTCACAGCCTACGAAGCCATGAATCTTTCACTGGAGGGAACTGATTTGATTATTCTCAGCGCTTGTGAGACAGGGTTGGGCGATGTTCGGGCAGGCGAAGGTGTATATGGATTACAGCGGGCCTTTCAGGTTGCCGGTGCCAATGCGTTGATTATGAGCTTGTGGAAAGTAGATGATGAAGCTACACAAGCCTTGATGACTAATTTTTACACCAACTGGGCCAAGACAAACAATAAATTAGAAGCTTTCAAACAAGCGCAATTGCAACTGATGACCAAGTACAAAGATCCTTACTACTGGGGTGCCTTTGTCATGATGGGGCAATAGCATTCAAGCCTTTTTACTGCTCTTTCTTTTGTACAATACTCTTGGCAGTTTCATGCCCAGCATCAATGAGACCCATCCAAGTAACACTACGTGCTCAATGTAGCTTCCGCCTACACCCGGAAGAGAACCGTTTACTCGTGGTAAATAGGTGAGAAAGAAAATACCCCACACGAAATATTGAAAAATAATCACCATTACATTGTATCGCCTTGCGTCAAGCGTTCCATGTGCTAATTTATGCGACAATACAGGCATGATAAATATCAATGAATAGGCAATAAAGCCACCCGCAACCCTGTACAAAATTACCGGAGTGCCGGACAGATAAAGAAATGTAATCAGCTCAATCAGGTGAATACCATGCGCTATTGCAAAGATGAGGAATGGTTTAGGTGACAACCATGAATAGGTATCAGCCGGTTCATGAGCAAGGAAGAGAATACTAAAAACTAATAGTGAAAATCGTCCGCTAAATCTCGTTGCCGCCTGAAGTCCGGAAATTGTCCATCCGTAATTGACAAACCCGAGCGCAGCTACGCTGATTTCAATGATGATGCAGATTACAATTGCATTTCTAACACTCATTGTTTGTGTTTTTTGATTACTCAGGATTCAGTCGTAATCTGTTTTTACTGGTCGATTTTATTTCCGCTTCATTCATCATCATCTTACGAACCTTGCCGGTGGCGAACAACTCTGCCTGATCATCATAATGAGGACTCAGCCAATTGCCGGATTGACCGGAAGGGGAAACAGTAAATCCATTTTCCAAATCTGCAAAATCCGTAACCTTGCGCAGGGCGGGTCCGCTAATGGAAGGAAAATGCCCTAACGTATCTAACGTAAACATCAGGTTGTTGATTACCTCCATGCCACCCGGCACGTGATGAGGGCCCACGTTGAATATTTTATCCAATGGCTTTACCGTTCCCAGGGCATGGCCATGTGTGATGGTGTGCATTTTTCCCCAAGTCCAATCCTTGACATTTTTTCCGTATCGATTCGTTAATAGTTTTATGGTCTTTTGAGCGGCCATATCAACAATCATAGTTCTTGTTTCTACGATGTCTTTTGTATTCACATTATCCCACCACCTGGAGGAGTCGTTGCTGATAAGTTTCAGATAAGAACTTTTCATCACAGAGCTATTCAAAAGTGATTTGAAAGAGGTAGTTCCAATTTCATCTGGAATGGAAGAGTACAGAATGAATGATAGCAAATTATAATAAAGTGAGGGAGCAACATCATTCATTTGATGGTCACCTTCCCATTTACTTAGAATGCCGGTTACTTCCTGATATTCGGATTTATTCAGCGCATTGAGCACGTTGACTATTTCACGGGCAACGGCAGGGGCTGTTTCAGAAACTACATCAAGATGAAATTGTTGCATCTCATCGGCAGAGATTTTTTCATTTTTCTCCAAAAGCGAAATAATTCGATGTGCTCTTGATTTTGGGTAATAATAACCGGGATATAAAATTCCATCCACACTATCGGGTTGATTGTTGGAAGAATAAACATAGCCCCATGGCGGATTTATGGATTGCGGATTTTTGCTAAAATCATAATACCCGGTATATTCATCATTACCGCTTGCGCCATTCAAAAACAATTTGGGTTGTACGTGGGAAGGTCTGACCGGAAGCTTTCCGACAGCCCACCAGGCAATGTTTCCATCTACATCACCGTACATCACATTCAATCCGGGTGAGGTAAAAAGTGATGCGGCCTTTTGCACTTCATCTATGGATTGAGCGTGATTAAGCAGGTAAGCCGCTTCCAGCGCCTCGTTCGGATGGTGTGTGAGCATCCAGGTAAGGGAGACTAATTCATCATCATTGGCTATATCACCAACGATTCCGTTGACAATGGGGCCATGCCGTGTTGATCTTACTTCCAGCAGCAGATCTTCTTCATTTTTGATTTTAATTACTTCAATATGCGACTGGATTGTTTCCCAATCATCTTTGAATTTTACTTCAAGCCTGTTTGCCGGATTTATTTCTTCAATAAAAAAATCGGTTTCGTCATTTTCAAACATGGTGAGCCCCCAACCTCCGTGCTTGTTGTTGCCCAACAAGCCAAAGGGAATACCTGCAATATGATGGCCATAAAAACTATACCCTGGATATTCCAGATGCGCTTCATACCATACAGCAGGTTGGCTAAAACCGATGTGCGTATCGTTAGCCAGAATAGGAAGTCCTGATTTTGACTTCTTGGCTGAAACAACCCACCCGTTGCTGCCCGTCCACAACGGAAGGGGAATTTGATCAAGGGTTTGATAGAGTGTGGCTATCAGGGTGTCAATATTTTTTAACCTGGGTTCGCCTTTAAAATTTGGAATTCGCTCTGCATCAGGAGGAGAATCAATAGCAAAATCCCGCAGGTATTCGCTTCCCAATTCGCTATTAATTTTTTCCAAGATGGGGTCTACTCTAAGTCCTTCCGCGAACCCAAACGACATAAATCCAATGGCCAGGTAGATATCCCGAGGCTCAAATTTTGTTTTGGGGATTCCGATAATAGTAAACTCAAGTGGAGTGGGTCCTTGCTCAATGAATGCATTTATTCCGTTTTGGTAAGCGAGTGCCTCACGCTGCCACGCGGCCGTATCTGCACTTAGAAATTGAGCAGCATTTTTTTCAGCAAATTTATTTAGTCCAAGGGTTCTGAAAAGTTTATCTACGTTGACCACGTCTTTCCCAAGAATTTCCGCCAGCCGACCATCGGCAGCTCTTCTTAGCATTTCCATTTGGAAGAGCCGATCTTGAGCATGGACATATCCCAGTGCGAAATAGGCATCCTCATCGTTAGAAGCGTAAATGTGTGGGACTCCATAGGCATCGTATAGCACTTCAACTTCATTTTTGAGGCCTTTCAATCCAATATCACCATCATAAGTTGGCTTTTGGAATTGCAGGTATGTATAAATTACGGCAGCAGCGATCAGTAACAGAATAACAAAACCAAGGGCAATTCTTTTAAGAATCAACATAGCAGTAAGGGATTAGCTAAAGATAAAATTTCTACCTTTAATCAACCGCTTTGGCAATGAAAAAACTCATCACAATGATTCTGTTTTTAGGCCCACTTTCTGGCTTTGGTCAGTATAAGTATGGACTTACCCCCGTAAACTTTGAACAATACCAGCAGAGCCTGATTGCTGATCCGGATAAAGAGCTGGTGGATCTGGAAAAATTTATACCGGGACTACAACTGGATATCCGGTATGCCACAACCAACAATTTTACGGGCGAAGTAATCTATAATTTACCCAAAGCATATGCCAGAAAGCCGGTAGCCCAGGCATTGAAAAAGGTACAATCTGATTTAAAGAAAAAGGGATTTGAATTAAAAATACACGATGGCTATCGCCCTTATTCTGCTACAGTAAAATTTTATGAAGTGTATGGTGATACTACATTTGTCGCTTCACCCTACAAAGGTTCACGTCATAATCGAGGATGCGCATTGGACCTCACCTTGATTGATAGTAAAACAAAAAGCGAATTGAAGATGCCAACTCCCTATGATTCCTTTCAGGAGGAGGCTTTTCCTGATTTTCCATTAAAAGACAAGGAAGCTGCTGCCAATAGAGATAGGTTGAGAGCAGCCATGGAAAAGCATGGATTTAAAGTATATCCTTCCGAATGGTGGCATTTCGATTTTATCGGGTGGGATCGGTTTGAAGTTATGGATATTGATTTTGAAGAATTGGAGAAATAGTGTGTTAAATAATAATTGGAAATGCAATCGATAACCATAAAAGAGGCACAGCAGCAAGTGGATGAATGGATAAAAACTACTGGTGTTCGCTACTTTAGTGAATTGACCAACACTGCAATACTTGCCGAAGAAGTAGGTGAGGTGGCCCGGATCATGGCCAGGCGATATGGAGAGCAGTCAGAGAAAGAGTCGGATAAATCTAAGGACCTGGGTGATGAACTGGCAGATGTGCTTTGGGTATTGATTTGTATCGCCAATCAAACGAACATTGATCTAACCGAAGCGTTTCAAAAGAATCTGGAGAAAAAATCCTTAAGGGATAAAGATCGACATCAGCAAAATCAAAAATTAAAGTAGTTTTAACTGATTCCCCTTAAGGGCGGGTATAACCTGATATTGATCAGGCTTAAGACAGAATTCTATGTCTTTGTGAATGTTTAGCCGATTTAGCCTTTTGACATGCGAAGAAGTGCTTAGAAACTTCAGCATATCATTTTTGGCCGACAGATACAATTCCTGCGCTACGATGGGCGCATCGCAGTCTGGTTCAATATGTTTTCGGAGTTTATCAACCAACGCTCCTGCGAATAAGCTGTCCTCCAGATTAATTTTGCCTTTCCATCCTGCGCAAACTATGAGAATGTTGTGGTCGCTCATTAATAAAAATCGGGTTATCGCCGAAATATTCAGGAATGATCCGATGAGCACTTGCCGCGCGCTTTTACATTTTTCAATGGCCAGGGTTCCATTGGTGGTAGTAAAAGCGATTTTCAATCCCTTAATGGCTTCGTCCATGTATTCAAAGGGAGAGTTTCCTTTGTCGAATCCAGGAATTTTTTGACCGTTGCGTTCTCCCGACACCACGTAGCCTTTTTGCTTCATATTCATGCACTCATCCGCATCAGCAACAGGAGTTATGCTTTCAACTCCGTGGGCAAAAGCTGTAACCATGCAACTGGTTGCCCGAAGGATATCCACAACCACAACCGTTTTGTTGCTCACATCATAGAGATGGATAAGCTCCGGACTAAGACAAACATCAATAGTTTTCACGTTGCCTTGAACTTTATGCTTACCATTATTATGAAATTAGGGGTTCAATTGAAGGTTAGACAAACGGCAACTTACTCACCACAGCTTTAAGGTCTTTATTTCTTACCGCAATAAATAGCTCAGTATCAGGATTTGAAAATTCAGAGGATACGTAACCAAGCCCAATTCCAATTCCTAACAGGGGTGATATAGTTCCGGATGTTACCCGGCCAATTACCTCCCCATTACTATTTTTGATTTCATAATCATGACGAGGAATGCCTTTATCAATCATTTTAAATCCTACCAATTTTCTTTTTACTCCTTCTTCTTTTTGTTTTTTAATAGCTGATGAATTGATGAAGTCTTTAGTGAATTTTGTGATCCAGCCAAGTCCGGCTTCGAGCGGAGAAGTGGTATGATCAATGTCATTACCGTATAAACAAAACCCTTTTTCAAGGCGCAGGGTATCACGTGCGCCTAATCCGATTGGTTTTATGCCTTCGTGTTTTCCTGATTCAAATAATGCATGCCATACCTTTTCTGCATGTTTTTTATGAACATAAATTTCAAAACCACCCGACCCGGTGTATCCTGTATTACTCATCACTACATCCGGAACTCCGGCGAATTCTCCAACAGCGAAATGATAATATTTTATTGCTGATAAATCTGTTTTGGTAAGTTGTTGTAGTACACCTGTCGCCTTAGGTCCCTGCACGGCGAATAAGCAGATGTCTTCAGAAATATTTTTCATATCAACACCCGCTGTATTGTGTTTTGCTATCCAATCCCAATCCTTTTGGATGTTTCCGGCATTCACGACCAATAGATAATCATGGTCTTTAATCTTATAGACAATTAAGTCATCCACAATTCCGCCATGGTCGTCTGGTAAACACGAATATTGAGCCTGTCCGTCAATAAGTTTGCTGGCATCATTGCTCGTTACGCGCTGAATCAGATCCAGTGCGTTGGGGCCTTTTAATGTAAATTCTCCCATGTGGGAGACATCAAACACACCAACCCCATTGCGCACGGTCATGTGTTCTTCCAGGTCGGAGGAGTAACGCACCGGCATATTGAATCCGGCAAAAGGAACCATTTTGGCTCCTAATTTTTCATGTATATGGTTGAGGGGGATTTTTTTTACTGTGTCCATGATTTGGCTTTAAACGGACAAAACTAACAGAATCTTTGACTTGTGCCGGAGCTCAATCGGAAAACTTACAACAATACTTGTTCAAAGGTATCCCGGTTATTGAGAAGGAATTCTTTCATCGCATTGCTTGACAGGAGTGGCCTTAGTCTCTCTAAAGCACTTTGTGCGTATTCGTCAAACCCTAAGCTTGCAGCTTCAAGGCTATAGGCTTTCAGTAATTTTACGGAATGAGGATTTGCATGAAGGGCATCGGTAAGGATGTTATACGCATCCATTCTGCCGCTTCCATTCTTCTTAAAATATTTTGCCGCTGAAATGACAGCATCCTCATGATACGGATTTGCACCCGCAAGCCATCGATAGCCGGCGGCTGTCCCTGGGTCATTGGATGCTTCACCTAGTAAAGTCCTAAAATAAATTTGTTGATTTTTCCATGTTGTTCCAAACCCGATCGCTTGCTCGTTGATTTGTTGAGACAACGTTCTGAAATCATTTTGACTTGCTATTAAATCCAATTCAAAATGAATGATTTGATCATAAAGTTTCTTGTTGGTAAGCTTAAGCCCTTTAACCTTGCTGAAGGTAGCAATCGCTGATATCATCTCATCCTTTTCAAACAACGCCTGACTTCTGGACAAAATGGCTCTTACCTTTAATTCATCCTCCGTGATTTGATTAATCAAAGAAAAAAATCGGATGGAATCACCCAGTGGGACTCTGTAGTTGGCGTAAAGAAATTTTTCCTCATTGGTAAATTGATTGACCAAATTTTCAGTTGCTGCCAGGGCATTGATCATTTGTTGCGCAAAGCGGTGATAGGTTGAGTCCGGACTTCTTCGCAAACTATCCCATTGCACCAATGCTTCACCTATTCTCCCGGCTTCCGTTAACGCAATGGCTACTACAGGAATCATCCCGCCTTGCTGGTTTACTACATATTCAGAAAATACCTGAGCATCAAGCGGAGCGTTTTGATCCAAAGCCCACATGGTAAGGATGAAGTTGTATTTACTCTGATCGCTACTAAGAATAGCAACTTCTTCCAATAAAGAGAAAGCTTTACCCACCTGGCCATCAGCATAACATGCGAGCGCTGTTGTATATGAAACAGCCTCACGATAGTCATCATTTATTGGTTTCTTAGCTAGTGCAATTGCCTGATTAATCGTGGTTGTATCCATGTCTCCTAAATGATTGAGAATATAATTATTGATAAGATTGGCAGAAAAAAGATTGAGAACAGTGTCATACTTCAGATCTATTTCTAAATCAATTTTAGTGTTTTGTAAATTGGCAAAAGCCAGTGCATTACTTTTTGTTCCTGGATTATCTGATTTAAGTAGTTTTAGCAATGAGTCTGCGGGGACATTCAAATTGTTTTTAGCTGCTACCCCAACGAAATTAGTTTGCGCAGCTTCCCTGGTTACGTTATGATCCATTGCTTTCTGGAACAAAAATAGGGCAGAGTCAACAAGATTTAGCTTTGAATAAACAAGGCCCAAAGAATTTTGCAGTGGGCCACTATCAATAATTTTACGATTTCCCTCTCTTAAGGCAAGCATGGCATCAAGCCATTGGCCGTCTCGCTGGAAAGTTTGGCTCAGGTTCAGAACGGAATACTCGGTAGGCCTTCGTTGGCTTGCGCGATCGTAATAATTCCTTTCCTTAATTGAATTAAACTTTCTCCCTTCAATATTTGCGATAGCATAGTTGGAATGATGATTTAAAAAGCCATAGACACCAGCTTGCTGATAGAAGGCTTCAGCATAATGGGAGTTACCCAAAGTTTGATACAAGTCGCCCGCTGCATTGTGATAGGCGCTAAATGCATTTTGAACCGGTACCTGCCAGGTGTTGTAAAATACAAAAGCTAGTGTGGCAATGAGGCCGCCAAATCGAAAGGTGAAATAGGGCATGTAGTTTGGCTTGTACAATACTTTGTAGGCCGGCAAATTTTCTGCGAGTACGGCAAAGAAATTTGATAGTACGTAGGTTATAAAAATAATTCCATAACCTAAATGACCATAGATAATGGCATCATTCATGGTGACTAAGGCAGAATCATTCGCTGTGCCAATAAAGTATCCGATGGTGGCAAAACAAATGGCGCCCAGACTCAGGAAAAAATACACACCAAATGGATCGGCTGACATAATGTTTTCATATTGTGGTTGCCGGTGGCGGAATCCCCAAATTCCCAATAAGCCTGAAATGGTGAGCAGCAAATAAAAGTTAATGTACATGAAGTCCCAATTGATCATTCCGATCTTATGGGCATAGGCAAGCGCAAGATTGATCATATAAATGGCGCTGATGATCAGAAAATGATTTAGGCTTTTGCGCTGTTTTGTCGATTGGCTGGCTACATAAATGAAGGAAGCAAGAATTTCGTGAGCGACCATGAAAATAAAAACCACGCTGATCACAAAACCTGCCGTTATCCCTGTTACGGACAAGTGTAATAATGGAAACCTGACTGAAGCAAAATTAAGAATGACCACTCCGAGCAAGAGGGTGATTCCCATGAAAACCAAAAACCTGATTAAAAATGAAATGGATGATCTGAAAAATTGAAAATAAATAGCTGGAACAAGGTAGAGTATGAGAACGGCAACCGTAAAAATTTTATTGGTAAGTCCAAACATCTGAATAATCTCAATGCGGAACCCAACTATGAATAGAATGAACAAACTCATACCAAGCAAATAGTAGAACCGGCCAAGGGTAGTAATAATGGAAAGTAACATGACCATGCTCATTATCAATACGGCAAGAAACAGGTAGCCCGCAGTTGGATTTGGTTTTAACGAATCCCCAAGGAGTCTTTCGAAAATTAGGTAACAGTCACCTGAAACAGTTAACTCAAGGAGTCCTTGTTGAAAAGTATGAATGGGTATTTGCACGAGTTCCTGTTCCTGAATATGCATCCACTCCAGTACAGGTGCTGGTGCCATAAACCATGCGAACCATAAAAAGACAAGGGATAGGGTGAATGTGATGCCAACAACCAGCCCAATTCTCTGATATACTTTAGCCCAAGATTTCCAGAATTGAAGTGATTGCATTGACTGCCGAATTTTACGGCCCGCAAACTACATAGGACGCGGGGGAAATGAAAGTTTGTGTTGATCTATCGCTGAATGTTAACAATTGGGTAGATTTGAATTTTGAAGTTAATATGAATTTATCGGTTCGGGAAGTATCTCCGGTTGACCACGACACGTTGTGGAATATTATTGAGGCGGTGATTAAAGGTGGAGAAACTTATGTCTTTAATCCTAATTCCTCCAGAGAGAAAATGCTAGCTTATTGGTTGGCGCCCGACAAGAAAGTTTATGTGGTAGAAAGGGAAGGAGTGATGGTTGGTACGTTTACCATAAAGCCAAACATGGCAGATCGCGGTTCGCATATTGCCAATGCATCCTATATGGTGGATCCTGCACATAGTGGAAAAGGCATAGGAGAGTTTATGGGTAAATACTCTCTTCATGAAGCCAAGAAACTTGGCTATCTGGCCATGCAATTCAACTTTGTCATTAAATCAAACGAACGGGCAGTTAATCTCTGGAAAAAAATTGGCTTTAAGATTATTGGTGAGATTCCGAATGCATTCCGACATCCAAAGCTAGGATTTACCAATGCCTATATCATGTATCGGGAATTGTAACATTACTCAAGCACTTTGGGTACCCTGAAGAAATTCTCATCTTTTACGGGTGCGTTCTTAAGTACTTCTTCTTTTTCTGAAAGCTGATTCTTCACTTCATCCTCACGTAGAACATTTACCTCATGCGACATGGTGGTAAGTGGTTCAACACCATCTGTATCAACTTCATTTAGTGTTTCGACAAATGAAATGATTTGCGACATGTCTTCCAGCATTTTTGGTACGTCCTTCTCGTCTATTTCAAGACGTGCCAGATGAGCTATTTTTTCTAATGTTTTCTTGTCTATTTTCACTTCGGAAAGTTCACATTTGGATTTTGCTTACGCAACTCCTCGTCGATTATTTTATATACTTTATCCTTCAAGGCATTTATATCATCCAGGGTCAATCCAGCTACTTCGATTGGTTCATGAAAAATTACCGTAACGGGAATCCAACGAAGCAGCATGGGGTCAACCGGTAAAAGTATCCAATTGTGCGGAATGGTAACGGGTACAATCGGTATTTGTTTCTCTATGGCGGCACGAAATGCCCCATCCTTCGGGGGAACCATTTTTGGCGGTGACTCTGTATAAATTCCACCTTCAATAAAAATAGCCAAACTTTTTCCTTCACCCAATGCCTGAAGAGATTTTACAAGGGTGGAGTACATACTCTTAAGTTTTGATCTGTCAACCGTGATATGCAGGTTTTTATACATCCAACCGAACAAAGGCACAGTTTCCATCTCGCTTTTACCAACAAAAATAGCGTTGTGTTTATTTAGGCCCATAGTTGGAATATCGATAAACGAGAAGTGATTTGGTGCGAATATGTATTGCTTTTTCCGATCGAGTTTGGTCCTGTATTCAACTTTTGTAGGTATGGCAATAAGGAAAAATAATGCTTTCGCCCACCATCGATTAAACACACCCACCAAATGAAATTGTTTTTTAAAAAAAATCGGAATAAGAAGTGGGAAGAAAAAGATGATAAAGAGAGTACCAAAAACCAACATTCCATAGACTGTATAAATTTTTCTCAAATAGGACATGGTATTGAGTTATAGGCAGTCAATGATTTTAGTTGAATTGATAAATATAAAAAATGCCACATAGTTTGTGGCATTTGAGATGAATTTAGAACTACACTATCGAACGTTAGGTAATGATTTCGGAATTAAAATGATTTCTGTTTGCCTTCCATCAATATAGTTGATACCACGGGCATCAAAGAATGCATCCTCTTCCAGCATCACACGAATGTCTTTCTTCCATTCAGGAATGTTCACGGTACAATTAAGCTCAATAGAATAAGCTGTATTGAGATGCAGTGGATAGTCTCCCGTGACGGGCACACCGCCCTGAAAATCCCACATACCTAATGTTGTTCCAGCAGCATGTCCATGATAACCAAGAGGGTGTGTGTAGATGGAAGGGGTTATACCCTCGGCAATAGCTTGTTTTCTGGATTCAGCGAGTACCTGATTTCCCGATTTTCCCTCCTTGAAATGGTTTATAAAAATATCCTGTAACCGGTTTCCTTTTTTGAATGCCTCTTTCAAATAGGCGGGGGCATCGGTTTCACCTGCTTTCAACACGTAGGCATGTTCTTGCGTATCGGTATTGAGGCGCAAATAGGTTATGCCAAAGTCGACATGTAAAAAATCGCCCGGACGGATTACGTCATCAACCTCACCATTTCGCTGAATATCTACGCTGGGATGAAACCAGGTGTCCAGTTTTAATGTCTTGATTTGCTCACGATACCACCACACCAGGTCATCGGTGGTGGTTACACCGGGCTGAATTACCTTGTCTGAAAAACCCTCTGCAATGATCTCATGCGCAATTCTGCAAAGCTGTGGATAAATGGCCATCTCTTTTTCAGATCGGGTCTCCAGCCAGGCTACGGCAAGTTTTTCACCTGATGCTACATTACTCTGTAGCTTTTTGGGGAGTACTTTTATCAAATTATCATAATCATTGGAGGTTAACCCATCGGCATGTCCCCAATTGGGAGCTTTGTTGATTCCAATTTTTTTCGGGTTACGTTCTCCTATGATTTTACCTAATTGCGCCCATTGATCCGGTTGCTCTTCGGGGTTCCAGGCACGCTTAAACACTTTTCCCACATCGTATCGGGCCACCGCCAGGTATTCCATTTCATTTCCCTTGTCAAACAGGACCAGCATGGTAGTTCTACGGGCAGCCATCCATGTCGCGGGTAGAAATGTTTTGATCACCGGGTCTTCATTATATTCCCTGGAAATAATCACCCACATGTCAAATCCTTCGCGCTTCATAAGTTGAGGCAGCAGATTTTCCAGCCTGTCGTTCAACAACTCATCGATCACGTTAGCTTGTTCACGTTGTGAAAGTACTTTTGGATACTGAGCTTCTAGTTTGGAGGCAAGAAAAATTATAAAAATTAGCTGAATTAGGAGTTTCATAGGCTTATTTAATTATTATAAAATTAATTTTAAGGTTTGAATTGAAGAATACAACGCTGGTTTTTCAGCAATTCATTCGCTCTTTCTACTTCAATGTGGGATTTCACGTCATCCATTTTTTCACGTACTGATTCTTTGATTTCCTTTACTTGCATGGCTTCAATAAATCGTTTCACGTCTTCCCTTGTTTCCAGAATCAGGGGAGGTACAATTTTGGGTTTATCATCATCTCCTTTAGCCACCATGGTGAAAAATGATGAATTGGTGTGCTTGATTACGCCGGTCTTGATGTTCTGGGATTCTACCCGGATGCCCACCACCAGGGAAGTGCGACCCACAAAATTTACAGACGCATGCATGGAGACAAGTTCCCCTACTTCTACCGGCTGAAGAAATTCAACCTTGTCTACAGAAACGGTTACGCAATAGGTACCTGCGTGTTTACTGGCGGTGGCATAAGCAACCTTATCCATTAAGGACAGCAATATTCCACCATGAATCTTCCCGCCAAAATTGGCATAAGCAGGAATCATCAGTTCAGTGATCGTGGTTTGCGATTCCCGAACAGGACGGGCAGCTGCTTCCATAGTTAAATTTTGATTGTAAGTTATAAATATATAAGTACTTTGTAATTGATGCTAAGCAGAATGTGTCTGCCACAAAAACTACATACGAGAAAGGGTCTCTGTACCTTTGCCCGTTTTTAAATCCTTGCCCTTCGCGGAGAAAATTGCCTTAAGCTCATCAATACCTAAAACAACGGATTTTTCGACAACCGATAGAATCTGACAATCATTGCCGTTGCCGTTAACGTAAGTCCAATAAATAATCCGATCCAAATTCCGATTGCGCCAAGTTTCAATGGAAAGGCAAGTACATAGCCAAGCGGAAGTGCAATTGCCCAATAGGCAGCCAGAATTAATAGCGAAGGTATTTTTACATCTTGTAACCCGCGCAGAGCGCCAGCCGTCACTACCTGAATACCATCCGAGAGTTGAAAGAAGGCAGCGATGATCATCAATGTAGCCGTCAATTCAATAACGACACGATCGTCAATATATAATGAAGGCAAATAAAATCTTCCAAGGATAAAGAGAAGTGCCCATGCGGCCATAATGGCTATTGCCAACCATATCATGGCGAAGGCGGAGGCTCTCAGATTTAAAGTATCCCGTTTGCCAAGAAAATTGCCTACGCGTATGGTCGCAGCTGCACCAAGTCCTGAAGTGGTCATATAACTTATTGTAGCAAGATTGATCGCAATCTGATGGGCGGCCAAGGCAGTGGTGCCGATCCATCCCATCATGATTGCAGAAAATCCAAAAGCTGCAGTTTCGAAAATAAATTGAGAACCAGCCGGCAATCCTATGTTTAGCATTTTTTTAATCAATGCCAGGGAATAACCTCCCAGCGAAAACCCTTCCCTGTAGGGTCGGGACCTTTTGCCCCACAAAATATACAGCATCATGGATGTCGCCATGACTGTTCGTGAAATCAGGGTAGCCCAACCGGCACCATTAAGCCCCAATTCGGGAAAACCAAATTTTCCAAAAATCAACAGATAATTCAGGAACACATTTAGCAAGTTGCTGGCAATTACAATAATCATGGCTACACGAGTTCTTTGAAGCCCTTCCGCAAATTGCCGGTATGTCTGGAAAATCATAGTAGGAATAATAGAAATGGCAATGATGCTGAGGTAGGGTATGGCAAGCGTTACTACTTCGGTTGGTTGCCCCATAGAGTACATAAATGGCTGCACTGAAAAAATGAGTGACGTTAAAATGAAAGCAGTAATCAAATTGATAAGAGAACCATTTTTTAATGTTTCAACAATTTTGCTTCGCTCGTTTGAGCCATCGGCTTGTGCAACTAAAGGGGTAATCGCGTAAGTGACACCAACTCCAAAAAAAAGCGGAATGGTAAAAAAAATATTGGCAAGGGACGAAGCTGCCAAAGGTGTAGCGCCTGTCCAGCCTACCATCACACTGTCGGCAACACCGGTCATCACCTGACCGAGCATGCTCAACATCACCGGATAGGCAAGCAGAAAGTTGGGCCTAATGTGAGGCTTGTAATATTGAAGCGACATTTTTAAAGTCCTTTTATTCTTGCCAACTTCAGTATCCCCATCACACTGAGGCTATCGGTGATCTCTCCATCGAGTACCATTTGCAGCGCTTGCCTAAAGGGGAGTTTCCATACTTTAAGATCAGCTTCGGTATCTTCCGGATTGCTTTTTCCGAAGACGAGATTCTCAGCAAAAAAAACATATCCTTCTTCATCCGATACAGAGTTAGAAAGGTACGTTTTCTGGATTAGCGTCCACTGCCGTGCTTCAAGTCCTGTCTCTTCTTTGAGTTCGCGTTTCGCGGATTCAAGTATATCTGTATCCAGAGGGCCTCCTCCTTCGGGTATCTCCCACGACCAGGCATTTAGTACATAACGATATTGGCCTACTAACCAGGTGTTGTTTTCATGATCAACAGGTATGATGCCAATTGCCTTGTTTTTGAAATGAACTTTCCCGTAGATTCCCTCTCCACCGGCAGGATTGAGCACCTTATGTTCGTCAACTTTAATCCAGTTATTCTGATAACATTCCTTGCTGGCAAGTGTTGTCCAGGGATTTTTATCTTTTGAGTCCATTTTCATTTCATTACGGAATGCAAAACTATTCTTTTTGCAAGAATAAGTATCTTGCATGGATGCTTAAGTCTTCTTACACACATGACTTGATCGAAGCCGGCTGTGACGAAGTAGGGCGTGGATGTTTGGCTGGCCCTGTGGTAGCTGCCGCTGTAATTTTACCTAAATCCTATACCCATGAAATGCTCAATGATTCGAAACAAATGAGTAGAGAAGATCGATTGCAACTTCGTGAAGAAATTCATCGTGATGCGCTGGCATGGGCTGTTGCTGAGGTTGACAATCATGAAATTGATAAAACAAATATTCTTAAAGCTTCGTTTAAAGCCATGCATCTTGCACTGGACAAGCTTTCGTTAAAGCCAGATCTTCTGCTCATTGATGGAAATCGTTTTCAGCCGTATGGTGAATTAAAATTTGAGTGTGTAATTAAAGGCGATGCTACTTACCTGAGTATTGCTGCCGCCTCCATTTTGGCTAAAACTTACCGGGATGAATTGATGTTGAAACTTTCTGAGCAATACCCGGGTTACGGTTGGGATACGAATGTGGGTTACCCAACAGAGGAACATCGGGATGGAATAAGAAATCTGGGCATAACCCCATATCACAGAAGATCGTTTCAATTATTACCTTCTCAGTTGGAATTATTTACCTGATCACAAACATTGTAGAATTTCATGTGCCTTATTTTCATGTCAATCAATGATCACCCCAGGTATAAGTTGGTAGTGGCTGCTAACCGGGATGAGTTTTATAAAAGAAAAACAGCTCCTGCATCTTATTGGGAGGATTATCCTGAGATAGTCGGTGGAAGAGATTTAGAAGCGCAAGGCAGCTGGATGGCTATGACCAAATCAGGGAAATTAGCTATGGTAACTAACTTCCGTGATTTAAGTAACATCAATCCAAATGCACCTTCTCGCGGGCAATTAGTCTCTGAATATTTATTCAATGGTTACCATCCTGATGAATATCTCAAAGACTTACATGAGGATGCTCATCAATACAATGGTTTTAACCTGGTGATCGGAAATCACAAGGACCTTTATTACTATTCGAACTATCAATCTAAAATTATAAAAATGAAGCCAGGGTTTTACGGACTAAGTAATCATTTGCTCGATACCCCGTGGCCAAAAGTGAGGGATGGCAAAACTAAAATGAAATACCTACTTAGTAGAAGTGAACTGGATACCAATGAACTTTTTGAATTGTTGCGCGATGAGCGGATAGCTCCTGATGAGGAACTTCCCAAGACTGGATTAAACATCGAAAGAGAAAGGGCGTTGTCAGCGATGTTCATAAAAACACCTGATTATGGTTCAAGATGTTCAACGGTTATCTTGGTAGATAGAAATAATGGGGTCACTTATGCGGAAAGGGTCTATAATTTGAAGACATTTGAATTTGAGGCGCGTACGTTTGATTTCAAAATTGAATAACGAACTGCCGTAACAAAAAACAGGGATTGACGTCTAATTGAACAGAGACTAATGCGATGAGTAAAATAATAGAAACAAGTAAAATTTCAAGAATCTATCAAATGGGCACCAATACAGTTCGTGCCCTTCAGGATATATCTATTAACATCGATAAAGGAGAGTATGTTGCTTTCATGGGACCTTCAGGATCTGGCAAGTCCACGCTTATGAATATTATCGGATGTTTGGACACCCCTACACGCGGTTCCTACATTCTTAATGGTCAGTTAGTAAGTGATATGACGGAGAATGAATTGGCCGAAATTCGCAACAAGGAAATTGGTTTTGTATTCCAGACTTTCAACCTCTTGCCCCGGGCCTCTGCACTTGAAAATGTCGCACTACCCTTGATTTACGCGGGATATGGAAAATATGACCGGGAGGAAAAAGCCATGTCAGCGCTGGAAAGCGTAAGTTTGGCCGACCGGTATCACCACAAACCCAACGAACTATCGGGCGGTCAAAGACAACGCGTGGCCATTGCACGGGCATTGGTCAACAATCCTTCGATTATTCTTGCCGATGAACCAACCGGTAATCTTGATTCCAAGACTTCATACGATATTATGACGTTGTTTCAGGAACTTCACGATAAAGGGCACACCATTATTATGGTGACCCACGAAGATGATATTGCGCACTATGCCCATCGGATCATAAGGCTGAAGGATGGATTGGTTGAGTGGGATAAAAAAAATGAAAGCATTTCAAGGAGTACTGGATCGTTGGTGAGTTGAGAAAATTCATTTTATCAAACCTCAAATGAAAATTTATACCAAGACGGGAGATCAGGGAAGCACCGGATTGTTTGGCGGCAAAAGAGTTTCAAAAGGAGACCTCAGGATAGAGAGTTATGGCACCATTGACGAGCTTAATTCTTATGTGGGCCTTTTAAGAGATCAGGAGGTAAATAAAGACAGGAAGGAATTTCTGATTAGTATACAGGATAGGCTTTTTACTATTGGCTCGCTATTGGCAACGGAACCGGGAAATACCAAGGTAAAAGTTCCTGTGTTGGCAGAGGATGATGTGTTGCTTCTGGAAAAAGAGATTGATTCTATGGAGTCATCTCTTGAATCCATGAAGTTTTTTGTTTTGCCTGGTGGTCATCCTTCCATTTCTTTTGGTCACATTACGCGCACCGTATGCCGAAGAGCCGAACGATTTGTTATTCGTCTTCACGAATCGGAAAATGTCGATCCATTGATTATAAAATATCTTAATCGGCTCTCTGATTATTTTTTTGTGCTTTGCCGAAAGATGGCAAAGGAACTACATGCTGAAGAGACACCCTGGCATCCAAAAATGTAAAATCAGTCAATGTTACTTTCAATATAATGGGCCACCATAGGTTTGCCCTCCTCATCGATAATACGGATCCATCCTTTGTATTTTTTTTCTACATTCTCTTCCTTTGACTTGGTAGCATCATAAGGATTTTTGTATTGTGTCACTTTCACATTACAAAATGATCCTTCACATTTTCCCGATGTTGTAATTTCGGAGTAAAGTTCATCAGCCGTAGCAATGACCGGGGCATCGGCATAAGGGCTCATACGAATAGCGGCAGTCTTTTCGATGGGATGTATTACCCGACCTTTCTTTTCACCATAAAATTCCATCCAGTAAACCAATTTGAACCCCTTGGTAAGAATATCGGAAACCGGAATCCAGCCTTTGTAGCTTTCGCCCAGAACGAAAATGTGATCATCCATTTGTTGCGAAAAAGAAAGATGGAAACGCTTATTTGTTGTTTCAAAAAATGAATCAGTGGTTAGCAACTGCGGTCTGATCGAAGCGCCCATTACGGTAGCGCTCGTAAGGGTATCCGCCTCACTGCCAGGTGGTGGTTGATGGGGCGGCCCGGGAAGAATTTTGCCTTTGAATTCTCCATTAGGAAATTCATAAAAAGTAAAACCATCGCCAGGCAAGAAGATAATTTTTTCTACCGGTAGGTATTGTTGAAGTGAATCGGAAGGAGCAATAAATCCGCCCTGATCCCTTTGAGCAGAAACCGGCACAGTTGCAGCAACTAGAAGCAGCGCAGAAAATAGAATTAATCGAAAGGAAATCATGTCAATAATCCAAACCTACCAATTCTAAAGCACAATAAATGTGCCTGCTTTGGTTAGAAATTTTTTCGTTTCTCCTAACGATTGTTAGGTGAAATTTAACATAAAAAGTATCTTGCGCTCGAATTCAATTGATTAGTAAAGAAATGGTGACTATAGAGAGAATAAGGATCCAAAAGACTCCGAAAACAAGGATTTCTGAAGTAGATTTTGAAAACATACCTTTTGGTAAAGTGTACTCGGATCATATGTTCATTGCGGATTTTAAGGATAAACAGTGGAATAATTTCCGGGTTTTACCCTATGGAAATATACCAGTAAGTCCAGCTACGCCTGCCATTCACTATGGTCAATCGATTTTTGAAGGTCTGAAAGCTTACCGTAATGATGACAATGAGGCATTGATATTTCGCCCGTTAGCCAATTGGGAGCGGATGAACATCTCAGCCAAACGGATGTGCATGCCAATCATACCCGAGGAGTTGTTTATGGATGGAATGAATACTTTGTTGGAACTTGATAGAGAATGGATACCGGCAAAAACCGGAAGTTCCCTTTACATCCGTCCGTTTATGTTTTCTTCTGACGAATACATTGGCATTCGTCCCTCCGAGAATTTTACTTTTATGATTATTACATGCCCTGTTGGTGCTTATTATTCCACACCAGTGAAGGTGAGAATTGAAACCCATTACACGCGTGCGGTGGAAGGTGGAACGGGTTACGCAAAAGCGGGTGGAAACTACGGTGGAGCGCTATATCCCGCCAAACTAGCCCAGGAAGAAGGTTATCATCAACTGATCTGGACAGATGGTAAAGAACACAAATACATTGAAGAATCGGGGACAATGAATGTAATGTTTGTGATCGATGACAAGTTGGTTACACCCGCCCTTAACGATTCGATTCTCAACGGAATTACACGAAACAGTGTAATTGCGCTGGCAAAACACTGGGGAATGAATGTGGAGGAGAGAAAAATTTCTGTTGATGAACTGATCGAAGGGTTGAAAAACGGTCGGGTAAAGGAAGCCTTTGGTGCCGGCACCGCAGCCACCATTGCTCATATTGAGTTGATTGGGTATGAAGGTGAAGACTATTATCTGCCGCCTGTGGAGAAAAGGGAATTTTCCAACAAAGTGCTGAACGAACTGGATTCTATGAAAACGGGAATTTCTCCGGATCCCTTTGGTTGGATTTATAAAGTTTAACGCCCTGCATTTTATTAGCCTTCAAATCACTTACTCATCCCGTAAAAGAACTGGCTTATATTTGTGAATGCGGAGTATTTTTATGTTGCTTCTCACCATTCAAACTTTCGTTGATCTTTCAGCTCAGCCCAGATTAACATTATTAAAAAATAACAAAGTATTCGCCCGGTTTGAAGAGGGGGAACCCATTCGTTTCAAAAAAAAGGGAACGGATTATTATATCAGGTCGTATATTCAGGGAATTCATTCCGGCTATATAATTGTTGCTGATGATACTGTGTATACCTATGAAATTGAAAAGATAGATGTCCGCAAAAAAACACTAACAAGCTATAAGATTGCACCTATAGGTAAAGGGTTGATGGTGGCAGGTGTATCCCTGTTTGTAATTGATGTATTCAACGTTACTGTCATCCAGGATAAAAGGTATTCGGTAGATGAACGTGTTTCCCGAGCCGGACTTATTTTAATAGGTACCGGAGCATTTATGCAGTTGGTAAATAACAATTATTTCAAAGCAGGTAGAAAGAGAAAGATCGCAACCCTCAATCTTGGTGGTGCCAAATATTAGAAAGTGTCACATTTCATTATCTTTGCAACTTAAATCTTACGAATATGACTATAGAACAGTTGAAAGACTGTAAGGCCCGCGTTTCGGCCTTGAGGAGGTATCTTTGACTACGATCGCAAGATTGAAGAAATAAAAGACGAAGAGTTAATATCTCACCAATCAGATTTTTGGAATAATCCCAAGCAAGCTGAGGCTATTCTGCATAGCATCAGAACCAAAAAGATTTGGACGGACGAATACGATGAGGTCAGCAAATTACTTGGTGACCTTGAAGTGCTCAATGAATTTCATGAGGCCGGTGAAGTAGGCGAGGAAGAGTTGGATAAAGAATACAGGAAGTTATTCAATGCCATTGAAGACTTTGAGTTTAAACGCATGCTTAGCAAGGAAGAGGATCAGCTAAGTGCCATGATTGAGATAAATCCGGGCGCTGGGGGAACTGAGAGCATGGATTGGGCTGATATACTAAACCGAATGTATATCATGTGGGGAGAGAAGTCAGGCTACAGTGTAAAGCAGGTGAGCTACCAGGCTGGCGAGGTAGCAGGAATAAAGTCAGCTACTTTGGAGATAGGCGGTCCATTTGCTTACGGTAAACTAAAATCTGAAATAGGTGTGCACCGGCTTGTTCGCATTTCTCCCTTCGACTCCAATCAAAGGAGGCACACTTCTTTTGCATCGGTATTTGTATATCCGGTAGTTGATGAAACAATTAAGATTGAAGTCAATCCGGCGGATGTGGAAATTCAAACGTCTCGTTCAGGTGGAGCAGGCGGGCAAAATGTGAACAAAGTAGAAACAAAAGTTCAGCTCACACACAAACCCACCGGCATTGTAATTATTTGCCAGGTAGAACGATCGCAGCATGCCAACCGGGAGAAAGCTATGCAAATGTTGAAGTCAAGACTTTACCAACTGGAAATCGAAAAGAGAAATTCTGAGCGAGATAAAATCGAAGCTGGTAAAATGAAAATTGATTTTGGCTCTCAAATCAGAAACTATGTTCTACATCCATACAAACTCGTAAAGGATGCGCGCACCGGTGTGGAAAGGCATGATGCGCAAAATGTTTTGGCTGGCGACCTCGATGATTTTATCAAGGCTTATCTGCTGGGAGCTCAGGAGGCTAAAACTAAATCATAAAGCCATCTGAAAGCGCTCCCAAAGACATACTCGATTCAGTTTTGGCTATTGTGCGTAAGCTCTCTCATGTTTTTTGCGAGCTTCAACATGATCATACCGGAGCTTCCCTCGTACCTCAGCAGCCTGGGAGGAGCTGAGTATAAAGGACTTATTATTTCCTTGTTTACGGTTACGGCTATGTTGTCCCGACCTTTTAGTGGCAAGCTGGCCGATAGTCTGGGTAGGGTTCCTGTAATGATGGCAGGCTCTTTTGTATGCCTTATTTGCAGCGCTTTTTATCCTGTACTTACCGGTGTTATAGGTTTTTTCTTATTGCGGTTTGTTCACGGTTTCTCAACAGGATTTACACCTACCGGGCAAGCAACTTATCTGGCAGACATCATACCCGCGAAAAAGAGAGGAGAAGCAATGGGGTTGCTAGGCACCGCGGGCACGGTGGGTATGGCAGGGGGACCGGCGTTGGGTGGAGCTATTACCAATCAAGTTTCTCTTGATGCAATGTTTTATTGTTCTTCTTTATTCGCACTTACTTCCATTTTGATTTTAGCAGGAATTAAAGAAACGGTCAAAGAGAAAAAGAAATTTTCATTATCACTGCTGAAAGTAAATCAGTATGATGTGTTTGAGCCCAGGGTTTTGGTGCCTTGTCTGGTGATGGTACTATGCGCTTTTTCATTCGGGTCTGTTTATACCGTTATTCCTGATTTTGGGGAGTTTGTTGGCATTAGAAATAAAGGTTTACTCTTCACTTATTTTACGGTAGCATCTTTGCTGGTGCGCCTTTTGGGCGGCAAGGCTTCTGATTATTATGGACGAGCTCAGATTTTACGATTGTCAACCGTATTGATTACTATTTCAATGATCTTGATTGGAACAGCTGATAGTAACGTCACGTTGATTACCGGAGTTTTCGTCTATGGCCTTGCACATGGCATTACTTCACCTACTTTATTGGCCTGGGCATCGGACCTGAGTGATGAAAACCATAAGGGCAGAGGTATTGCTTCATTGTATATATTTATGGAATTGGGCATTGGCCTCGGTGCCTTTCTATCTGGCTTTATCTATGGAAACGATAGTTCGAATTTCTTTATTACCTTTCTTACCTGTGCCATGCTCAGCGCCATTGCATTTGCATACCTGATGATGACTAAGATTTCACACGAAGTGTCTCCTTCATAGAAAGATGATCATACATTTTATTAAATAAAGAAATGAAAGACCGATTATTATTTCTCTACCTGTTAGTTGGCTTGGGTGACCTGATAGCACTTCTTTTTGAAATCCAATGGCTCGAGTGGACTTGTAAACCAGGGCTTATGATTACCTTAGGTTTGTATTATCTATCTTCAATTGACAGGCTCAGCGAGTACTTTTCAAAACTTGTGATAGGCGCAATTTTCTTTTCGTTACTTGGAGACGTTGCGCTCATGTTGCAGGGTTTCAATGAAAATTTTTTTATGGCCGGTCTTGGTGCATTTATGGTGGCCCATGTTGGGTATATATTGGCTTATCGGCAACATAGGACGGGTGCTGAAGAACGCTCTCTTTTCGGGATTCAGAAATTTCGATTTTCGTTGCCTATTGTCCTGGCAGGTACCGGACTAATAACCATCTTATACCCTCACCTGGGCGATTTAAGGATTCCGGTAATTATTTATGCACTTGTTTTAATTATAATGGTGCTGCAGGCGTTGTTTCGTTATGGCCGCACAAATGGCATCAGTTTTTGGTTCGTGTTTGTGGGCGCTTTATTGTTCATGCTATCCGATTCACTGATCGCGATCAACAAGTTTCTTCAAGGATTTGATTTAGCTGGATTGCTGATCATGGCTACCTACATGGCGGCACAACTGTTGATCATTAGAGGACTGGTACTCCATTCCACCAAATAAAAACCCCGAATCGTAGTGATGATTCGGGTTTTACTTATTTGTTGGTCTATTTTGTCAACTTTGAAGTTTGCGGATTTTTCCACTTCCTGAAGAGTGACTATTTATATGATTTGGATTTCCCTTATACATCACACTTCCGCTACCGGTAATTCGCGCATCCAGCTCGCTTTTTACGTTGATCTCTACATCCCCGGAACCTGAAATATTGACATCGCAACGATCCGTTTCAAGATCTGCCGCTAACACCTTTCCCGAACCTGAGATTGTTACTTTTACCGATTCTGCCTTACCCGCAGCCAGAACCTTTCCCGATCCTGACAATCCAAACCGAGCATGCCTGCGAATGGTGTTGGCGATATACACTTTTCCCGATCCACTTACCTGACTACTAATATCACGACAATTTCCTTTTATTTTCAAATCACCCGACCCGGAAATATCAGCGCTTACGTCACCGGAAACTTCTGCTTGCAATTCCATAGAACCTGAGCCGGAAACATTCAGGTCCAGATTTTCTGATTTGAGAATAGTCTCCGCTACTAAATTGCCGGAACCCGAAACATAGAGGCCATCAATGTTTTCAACGGTTATGTAAACATTGATCTTATAACGCTCGGTTTGTTTCCAGCTAAACCAGCTATTTATATTTTCCTCACCAATCACGAGCTTTCCATTTTTTACTATTGTTTCAATTTCTTGTAAAACTTCACGGTCTCCTTCCAATTCGACCTTTTGCGAGCTTCCTTGACGAAGAATTAGCTTTCCGGGAACACGATACGAAATTTTGGTGAATACAGGCACATCTCTTGTTTCACGAGTCTGGGCAACAGTTTGAGTGAAAAATAAAATTATCAGGAGGGGAGCAATTAGCTGCTTCATAGTTTTGGTTATTCAGTTATACAAATCTATAGACTATCGAAATGGTGTTTAGGTTGCTCCATAAGTACATGTTCTCATCTTTGTGTCTCAAATTGTAGTGAATTCATTGTGAATGGATGAATTTTCGTATTTAACCGTTAAAAGCTGAGACTACCGGAACCGCTAAGGATAATTGAGTTCAATTCATTTCTTTCGCATTTCCAGTCATATCGGGGTCAGAAGCCAAGGGATTGCTGACGGTAATTAACGCACTGCTGGTAAGACGAAGTCTTAAGCGAGTGGTTTTAACAAGAACAAATTGAAGTGGGATAATTGGTTAGCTCAACATCGAATAGGTAATCATCAGTTGACCTCCTCGCCTCCACCGTATCCAGCCAGTCGGCACAATTCGATCTGCTAACCCCACGGATGAGACCAATAGCCAATCCCCTTGTACTGCAATAGGTCGTAATTGTGCACCAGGAACCTGAGCAAGTATACTCGAATGATCCAACGGTTTTAACCTGATGGGATTTTTTTCAATATCAATCACTTCAACAGCTACTATTCCGGTAAGGAAGGTACCCCATTCCCTGTAAGCTATTGCCTGGCCGTCTACCCAACTGGTTTGTCCCGTGGTGGTATTGACGATCACCTCTATCCAGTTTTGTGAATAAGTGACCACACGAAACAAAAATATGTCATAGTCGAGTTTGATATATTCCGGCGCAAGCCAGGGAGGAGCCGTGGCAATATCGATGCAATATTTTCCCTTTACAAAAGTGATGCTGTCGATAGCGTTACTTGGCAAAGGAACGGCATCAAAGTCGGGAGCCGAATAAAAATAAAATGGACGACCCGGTATCATGTGGGGAGCTGCAATACCAATTCCTAATGGAAGCTTATAATCAGGGTCAAACCTCTGTGCGATCCCTCGTTGCATCATAAATAACCCGAAGAGTATTGCGAGTATGAGTTTTTTCATTTTGATTGAAAAAGTTGATCTTTTACAAATATGAACACTTTTCTCATCTCGGAAAAATACCGAATAAGGTCTGTGCGAAGCGATGGTTGTTAGTACAAGACTGAAAAAGATGGTCTGTAGCTATTCCTATGGGACTTACCTGAAATCACTTACTTTTTCAATGCTTCAATTTCGTTCATTAGACTATTGGCTTCAGCATATTTTTTGTCGCTTTCTTTTCTGTTGATTGTGGATAGTTTGTAGGCTTCGTCCATTAACTTTTTATACTTTTCATTGAGTGCTTCGGTATGGGTTTTTTTTCTAAAGAGATTAAACATAATTGATTGGGTTATTGGGTTTTAATGGAAGAAATTCCTCCGTCTACATGCATTACTTGTCCGGTGATCCAGCGCGCTTCCGAACTCAAAAGAAACACAGCCATTGCAGCGCTATCTTCCGGTGATCCAATTCTTTTCAGCGGGTGCCTTTGCGCATTGGCTTCTTTCTTGCCAACGCTATTCAACAACGATGCGGCCATTGGTGTATCAGAAATGGATGGCGCAATGGCGTTGACACGAATTTTCGGTGCAAATTCCGCGGCAAGGGCCCGTGTCAGGCCTTCTACAGCACCCTTAGAAGCAGCAACTTTGGTATGAAATGGAAATCCGGTCTGAACGGCCACTGTAGAAAAAAGCACAATCGATGCTTGTTCAGCGTTCTTTAGTTTTGATAGGGATGATTGCAAAACCCTAATGGCACCACCCACTTGCAACTCGAAATCCCGGGTGAATTCATCCGGCGTAAACCGGACAAAAGGCTTTAAGTCAATACTTCCGGGACAATAAACAAGTCCATCCAGGTGGGAGGGCAGAAAACCAAGGTCAGGTTCGTTTGCCAGCACATTGAGATGATGATATTCAATATGATTTTGGACGTTCTCAGGTTTGTGAAGGTTGTATGTTGCATAAACCTTGTTTCCCGATTGTGCCAGGCGATTCACCAGTTCTTTACCAATTCCGGAAGATCCGCCTATTACTGCATAATTTTTCATCTGTTACACTAAACACAGGCTGTTAAAAATTGTTACCAACGTCTTAATGTTTGTGTGATGTATTCTTTACTGACTGAATGTTAACACTTACCGTCCCTCTTAGTTATTTTGCCTTTTTACATACACTTATTTTAATTAGATTTAATCGACCCCAATAAGTATGACCTTAACAAAACTTCCTCCATTAATTCCAAGCTTCTTTGCCGCATCTATTCTTTTCATGTGCAGCAGTCCAAAACCTACACCCATTCCATCAGGCTCTACCTACAAAGAGCTGGTTCAGTTTTTTATTGAATGGCGTGAATTCGAATCTCCGGAATTGATTGATGGCGTAGGGGATTATTCAAAATCCGCTATGGACAAACATTATGCTCACTTAAGTGAATGGAGACAACGACTCAACGGATTCGACACGACAGGCTGGCCCATTAAGCACCAAATTGACTTGTATGTGATATGGGCTGAGATGAATGGTTTCGACTTTGAGCATCGTGTTACAAAACCCTGGTCTCGCGACCCAGCCTTCTATGTTTGGTTTTATCCGTATGCCAGCGATGTGCCAGAGCGCGAAGGTCCCAATATTTATGGAGCTGTAGAACTACCTAAGTATAGTCAGCCACTCAGCGAAGCAGATGCCAATGAGATAGCCATGCGCTTTGGAAAAGCTCCGGCTATTTTTGAGAAAGCCCGCACCAACTTAACCGGCAACGCGAAAGACTTGTGGGTACTCGGCACAAGATCTATCCGAGAGCAAAGTGAAGAGTTTGAATTATTTGCCGGTAGGATAAAGGATAGTTATCCTGATCTGGCCAAAGCCTCAATGGATGCAAAGCTCGCATCAGACCAGTTTGCTGATTGGCTGGATGAACAAGCAGAGAAAAAAACAGAAAGCTCGGGTGTTGGTAAAGAAAACTATACCTGGAATTTAAAGAACGTTCATTTGCTTCCCTATACATGGGAGGATGAGGTGCTCCTGATGGAGCGTGAATTGGCTCGAGCCCATAGTTCGCTTCGAATGGAGGAACACCAGAATCGAAACCTTCCAAAGCTGGAGAAGGCAAACAGCAAACAATCATTTGATAAACTGATGGAAGAGGCGCATGTGGAGCTGATGAAATTCTATGAAGAGCAGGAGATTATGACAGTTAAAGACTATGCGGAACCAGCCATGAGGGCACAAATACCTCAGTTTGAACCTTTTGATGGTATAAGAGGATTTTTCTATGAAATTCATTACCGCGATCCCATGCCATTGAATAGTCATTTCTTCCATTGGATTGAGTTGGCCCGAATCCGTGAAGAGCCCAATGAAAGTCCTATCCGTCAACAACCTTTGCTTTACAATATATTTGATGCCCGATCCGAAGGTATTGCCACGGCGATGGAAGAAATTCTGATGAATGCCGGATTATATAAGAACAGACCACGCGGAAGAGAACTTGTTTACATCATGCTAGCTCAACGGGCAGCCCGGGGATTAGGCGGATTGTATCAGCACGGACTTGAAATGAATTTCGATGAAGCCACAAAATATGCATCCAGATGGGTGCCCTGGAGTTTACTTCCGGCTGATGGCGGCACCATTCAGCATGAAGAACACTTCTATCTGCAGCAACCTGCCTACGGCACTAGCTATGTAATCGGTAAACTGGAGATCGATAAATTGATTGCTGAATATGCGCGACAAAGGAACGATCAATTTGTGATGAAAGAATTTATGGATGAATTCAGCAGGGTAGGAGAGATACCCATTTCGCTGGTGTATTGGCAAATGACAGGCGATAAATCGATGTTGAACGCTGCACTTGAGCCTTGATTTGGATACTGGACACCAGCATCTAATAATATTTTCCTGTCTCCATGTTTCGGTTAATGGTATGATGCGGTTTTACAACACCATGCATGGCAATGTAAATACCATTTGCTAAAGTCTGAACAGCACCGATGGCTGTCCCCAGGTTTACAGAAGCATCAGAGTTTGAAAATTGCTCCGGCCTCATGGCGCCTGTGATGACAATGACTTTATCTTTGATTTCACTATCCAGGTGTTTGGCCGTTTCCATCATGGTATCTGTACCATGCGTTACAATAATTTTATTACAACTTTGATTTTGAATAAGGTCTGTCAGCGCCATTCTATCTTCCCTTGTAATCTCAAGGCTATCTTTTTGGAAAGCAGTATGAATTTTATATTCGAAGGACGGATTTAACTTTTCTAATATTCTTTTGGATGCCGGCTCACCAAATTCGAAAGCCCAGCCTTTTGTTGTGTGCGGATAGTCTTTATCGATGGTGCCCCCGGTTTGAATAAAAAGAATTTCCATATTCAAAATGTATCCGGTCTGTGATAATAGCATTCAAAGTCACCGATAAATTTTTCAGATTCTGTAAATCCAGCACAATGTCTGTCCAGTTTTTCAAATTCTGACTTGTACTGAATTTTAAATTTATCCCTTGCCGCTTTACTTTCCCAGTAATCGATAGTTACAAAATGAAGAGGCTCAGAAATATCTTTATGCAGCTCAGTAGCCGTGTATCCATTAGATTCTTTAAATAGCTTTACCCAATCCCCGTCAGGACCATAAATGTGCTCGAATATATCCAGGTGTTCTTCTTTTACTTTGTATTCCCAGATGTAGGCAAAAGTTTTTGATGACATAACAAATAATAAAACTAAAAAAAATTATTTCATCATCGATCATTTATTTTTCTCCACGAATATAGGTGGATGACAAAGGATCGATGATCATTTAAAAAACTTGATCAGGTTTGTTGCTGATTTGAATGAATTGCATTAATTGCTACTTTGAAATACTGCCTTTCCCCCAACGAAGGTTTGCAAAATTTTCGCTTCTCGAATTTTTTCCGGAGAAATTTTTGTCAGATCCTGATCGATAATGACAAAGTCAGCCAGCTTACCCGGCTCAAGTGAGCCTTTTATTTTCTCTTCAAATGAGGCATAAGCTGCATTGATGGTGTACGCTGTCAGGGCCTGCTCTACTGTGATTTTCTGTTCTGGTACCCACCCATCAGGATTCTGATCGTCCAGGGTTCTCCTGGTCACGGCCGCATAAATTCCTTCCAGTGGGATTGGTGGTGCCACAAACCAATCACTACCGAAAGCCACTTTCGCATTAGCATCAAATAAGGATTTGAAAGCATAAGTTGTTTTAATCCTATCTCCGATTGTTTTTTCCGCCCAGCGACCATCATCAATAGCATGGTATGGTTGCACACTGGGGATTACATTGAGCCGTGCAAAGCGGTCGAAATCTTGTGGAGCAATATGCTGCGCATGTTCTATTCTGAATCTTCTGTCTTTGCTTCCATTCTCTTTTTCAACTTGATCATAGATGTTCAAAAGTGTATGTATGGCTTTATCGCCAATGGCATGCACAACCAATTGCAGATCAGCTTGATCCGCGTTGGAAATCCATTCATACAGTTGCTCTTTTTTATTGATAAAAAAACCTGAGTCGGAAGGTGCATCATCATAAGGCTCGAAGAAGGATGCTGTATGTGATCCGAGTGAACCGTCAACAAAACCTTTCAGTCCTCCGATTTTCAGCCATTTGTCTCCGCGACCTTCCCGGCTGACTTTTTCTTTCAATGCTTGCCACTCATTCAGTGGCATCATGGCATATATACGAGTGATTAGTTCATCGTTTTTTCCGGCTCTCTCCAGCGCATCCACAAATCCAGTCATGTGATGAACCGAAGTGACCCCATGAGAGGCCACATAATTCATTGCCGCCTTTAAAGCCTGATCAACTTGCTGAGGTGAAGGTGAGGGAATTTGGCTAGCCACCAAATCCATGGCGTTGTCTTTAAATACGCCTGTTAGCTCTCCCTTATTATTTCTTACGATTGAGCCACCACTAATATTTTTCACAGCCTTATCTATCCCCGCTGCTTTGAGTGCTGCTGAATTAGCCAGAGACATGTGACCATCCAGGCGGGTTACCCAAACGGGATGATCAGGAGTAAGCTTATCAATCCATTCTTTTGTAGGCAATTCCCCACCCCAGTTTTCATGATCCCAATCACCTCCCAGTATCCAGGTGCCCGATTCTACTGTTTTGGCAAATTCACTGATCCTGTTTGCAAATTCTTCAGGAGTTTTTGCATCTCTCAGTTGCACGGAAGACAAATTAAAGCCACCTGTCAGAAAGTGAACATGACAATCGATAAATCCTGGCGTAATAAATTGCCCATTGGCATCAATGTTTTCGGTTGCTTCCGATTTATATTTTGCGATATCATCATTGGTGCCAATGGCAAGAATGGTATCACCGGCAATGGCCATAGCTTCTGCATTAGGTTTCGTTTTGTCGCCTGTCCAAATGGTGGCATTTTGTATTATCAGATCTGCCGGCTGGGGAGATTTGTTGCAAGAAAATAGCCCCGAAATCAACGTAGCACCAAGCAATATTTGAAATAGTCTACAGGTTTTTATGTTTCTCATTTTATCAAGATTTTTTAATAGAATATCACTTTTAAATTGTAGTCTGGCCCACCCAGGTGGTTCACCTTAAGACAGTTTATGGGTATTTCTGACTTGAGTTTAGGCCGCAATCCGCACAAAAATCAAATTAAAATAACCGCATTCAACGTTGCTCCGAAATAATGCAAAGTACAACGAAGTTAGGCCTCTTTGCGGTTGCTTTGTTGCACTACCTTTGCGTGAATGGATGCATACAAACAATAGCTTTGAAAATATGGCAAAGCAGGTCTGGATCAAAACTAATAAATCCCTGAAAAAAATTAGAAGGTCAAAAGAAAAGTTGCATAAAAAATATCAAACTAAAGAAGGCATCATAGTAGAATTTATCCACAGCTTAAGCAATAGCGCTACCTATAGTGGCTAAAGGAAGATGTAGAATCGCATTCTGGAAATATTATTTTACGCCCACTCTATCTGCCCATGCTTGATATTGAATGGCAAGCGCAGATACAATATCGGGATGTACTTCGCTGAGATCAGTTACTTCAGCTCTATCCTCTGTCATATTGTAGAGTTCCCATGCTGAGCCTTGGTTACTTACCAATTTCCAAGTCCCTTTTCTTATGGCTTTACTTTCTTCATGCTCCCAATATAAAGCTTCGTGTTGCTGCATAGGATATCCAAAGAGGATTGGTGCGAGGCTTTTTCCTTCCGCTGGCTGAATTTCGTTCCTATTGAATTGCAGCGGATATTCTGAATCGGTAACTTCTAAAATGGTAGGCATTACATCAATGACATGCCCCATTACATGTGAGATTTTTCCGTGTGTAATAAATTTTGGATAATGGACAATCAGCGGAGTTGCGATACCTCCTTCGTGTGTCCAGTGTTTGTATAACCTGAAAGGCGTGTTGCAGGCATTGGCCCATTCTTTTCCATATGCTACGTATGAGCCTTTTTCTCCAACAGGGATAGTGGTAGCAATGGGGGCAAATTCTTTCAGGTCCTTTTCTACTCGCCCTTCCAGGGTTTCATGACAGGCCCCGTTGTCTGAAAGAAATAATATTAAAGTATTTTCAAATTGGTCCTTCTCGGTCAATTTATCCATTAAGCTGCCGATTCCATCGTCAACACTTTCCATCATGGCAGCGTATGTTGCCATTTTCAGATCCCAATCTTCCTTTCCTTTTACATCAGCCCAAGCGGGAATAATAGAATCGCGTGGAGAAAGTGGCCACCTGTTTTTAAAAATCTTCATCTCTACTTGGCGCATATAGCGATTTTTGCGGATGCTGTCCCATCCCTGCAAGTATTTTCCTTTGTACTTATTTATTTTTTCGGGCAATGCGTGTAATGGCCAATGAGGAGCGGTGTATGCAAGGTATAAGAAAAATGGATTTTCCTTTGTTATTGCTTCTTCAATGTACTGAATAGCGCTTTCAGTAATGGCATTAGTCATGTAGAAGCCATCCTCTAATGCAGTGCATACCTGGTTGTTTCTTACAATTGTACGGCCTGGCAAAACTTCAAAATAACTACATGCCCCACCAATCAATCCAAAATATTTATCAAACCCACGTTGTAATGGCCAATCCAGGCTGTCTTCCCCAACATGCCATTTCCCCGCCATGTATGTTTGATAGCCTGACTTTTTAAGGACCTCCGCTATGGTTACGGATTTTTTGTTCAACCATCCCTGATATGGCCCTTCAGGCCGGCTTCGCCCGTGCCTGTCTACCATTCCTCCCATCCCTGCCTGGTGTGGGTACAATCCTGTAAGCAACGCGGCCCGGCTAGGGCAACAGCGCGCAGCATTATAGAATTGTGCGAACCTAAGCCCATTATACCCTAGCTTGTCAATATTTGGTGTTGCGATCTCTGAGCCGTAGCATCCAATGTCACTGAAGCCCATGTCATCAACCAATATCAAAATTACATTTGGACGGTTGTTGGTTTCCACTGTGTTGCATGCACCTGCAGTGATTAGAAGAATAGCCATAATGAAGACTTTCTTCATCAGTTGTCTCCTTTGGGTTGAACTTTTTTTATTTCTGATGTTGGATTATCCTCATAAAATATTATTTGCATTTCGCTGGATACCACTTCTCCGTCTTTATGTCCAACAGCCTTCACTTTGTTGGTGCCAATGTCATATTTTACGTTCCACACGAAATTATTTTTTTCCTGGATAGTACCGGCACTTTTACCATTGACAAATAACTCTACACGGTTGCAATTGCTAAAAATCTCTACAGGCTGAAGTTCATCTTTTTTACCACCCCGATGTGTCCAGGTATGTGAGTATATATAAACCATTGGTTTTTGGCTCCAATGGCTTTGGTAATAGTAATAGACTGATTTTGGTTTCCGGTCGTATGTCATCATCCCTTTTTGATTAATGTGTGGTATGTTTCCTACCTTTCCCCAACTGGCAAAATCAAACATATTCCAAATGGCGCTACCGATGATGAATTCGTGCTTCTCAATCACTTGCCGGTAGACTTTGTGCAAGTTTACCTGGTAGGTCTCGCTGTGGTCAAATAGGGAAGGGTTGCTTACATGATAGCCATATTTCCCCTCAGCTCCGTATTCACTTACCAGGAGTTTCCACTGAGGATGTTGCTGATGATCATGCAGCATTTCAGTTTCAAAATCATTATAGGATTTTTCATACCAACCTATATACCGGTTTCTCCCCTGCAAATCAGTGAGGTTCATAATTCGGTCGTCTACCAAATCATTTTGTGCTTGAACTGTAGGACGGTATGGGTCCAATTCTCTCACTTTTTGTGCTACCATTTCAGTACTTTTCAGCGCATAGCCTGCATCCTCTTTATTGAAAAAACTGCGATAATATTCATTGCCCACACCCCACATAATGATGGAGGGATGATTGATGTCACGTGTTATCATTTCGTCCATCATTTTTACCGCTCGTTCAATGAATTTATCTTTTCCTACCGTGTTGACCACTGGTATTTCGGCCCAGGCAATGAGCCCAAGGCTGTCACACAAATGAAGCGTATAAGGGTGGTGAGGGTAGTGTGATAATCGAACAAAATTGGCGCCCATATTTTTTATATGGATGAAGTCCTCCTTTTTTTGCTTTTTTTCTACAGCCCAGCCTTGGTGCATAAAGTCCTGATGCACATTTACACCGTAAAGTTTTAATGGTCTTCCGTTGAAAGTAAGGCCTTTGGCCGCATCGAAGGAATAAAAGCGAAAGCCGAAGTAATTAAACCGCTGATCCAATGCAACCCCGTTTGCCTGGATTGTCGAAGATGGCTCGTAAAGTGTTGTCGATACACGATATAAATTAGGAAAATCAGGGCTCCACAGCAACGGATTGGATAGTTGAGGAAAAACTATTTCTACCCCGGTTTTTGTTCCAGGTTTAACTTCAATGTCTTTTATCTTAGAGGCAATTATCTCGTTGTATGGATTAATAATATTGGTTATTAATCTTACCTTCTCTATGATGGTTGACTTGTTCCCCAATGTTGCCGTTACTTTTACTGATGCGCTGGTTGGGCTAACTTCCGGAGTTACTACTTTTACTTTTGATATAAAGATTGGATTGAGTACCATAATTTGTGCCTCCCTGTAAATTCCGCCCAAAAGATTGTAATCGGCAGTGTGTGGTGGGATATCATAGTCAAAGCGGTTATCCACTTTTACGGCCAATAGGTTTGGTTTGCCAAAATCCAGGTGCTGTGAAATATCAAAATGAAAGTCGGTATAACCTCCTACGTGTTTTCCGGCCAGTTTGCCATTTACGTAGATTTCTGCTACCTGATTGGCACCAAGAAAATTTACTTTCACATATTTGTTCTTCCAATTTTCGTTGGCGTGAAATTCCTTCCTGTACCATCCGGTACCGCGCCATATCATAGTTGTCACATCGATAGTGTCTTTAAAATTCCGATAATCAAAAAGGTCACTGGTGTTCCATGTGTGCGGAAGAGATAAATTTTCCCATTTACTTATGTCATAATCCATTCTTTCAGCTCCCTGATGGTCACCTTTGGAAAACCTCCAATCCTTTGAAATATCTATTGTTTCAGCATCTGTTTTTTCTGGTTGCCACGTTACCTGCGTAAATTCTTCTGGTGGAATAATTATATGGACGAATTTAGCTTCTAATTCATCCATGTTGTATTCGAGTGTGCGCGCAACACCAAGGATCGCTGGGTCTATTTCTATTTTTGTAGTTTGCTTTTTTGGACTTATAATAAAAAGGAACATTTCGTTTTCCACCAATTGTTTTCTATGGAAGGCTATATGGTATGCGTTGGATTTTGTTTTTGAGGTAATATCTTCATCAAAGTTTCTTCGCCTTCCATTGGTGATGATGCGGGGTTGGTCCGTTCCCACCCATCCATCATAATAAAACGTGTTGATTCTTTTTCCCTTAACGGGTATGTTAAAAGCGGCTACCCAATTCCAACCATCTTTTAACTGAGGGCTAAACTCAAAACTTCGTTCGTTTTCTTTAAAGCCCCATTGTGGCAGGGTGCGAATATTTTTGTTTTTTAGGGATTTATTCTCATCGGCAGATGGTGTCAGTAGTAGATGGCCTTCTCCCTGTAAACCTCCTATTGTCAATGGTTGAGCAATATTTTCCAATACAGCAATTGTAGTTATGACGACCACAAACAAAAATTTTGAATTCATGAGAAGCCTATTTTGTTATTTGAATTTCTTTAAACTACACGGGTTTCTTTCCAGATTTGTTCATCGTATTGTATCCCCAATCCGGTTGATTCAGGCACATTGAGTTTACCATCTTTGGCTACAAAGGATGGACTAAACCAACCTCTTGAGGGTTTACCTACTGCTGATGCAGGAAATTCCTGGTATCCATATAGAGCAGGGCTCACCGCGGCCACGTGGAGAAAAGCCGCCTCCAGGGGGTCTGACTTTGGTGAATGTGGGGCAAACCCAAGACTAAATTGTTCGGCAAGCTGTCCTATCCGCAATGTTCGTTCAATGCCCCCATTATAAAATATGTCGGGCTGTAATACATCCAATGCTTTGTTAGTGCAATACCATTTGAACTTGTGGAAGCTTGTATCTTGTTCACCACCGGCAAGTTTTATTTTTGTCAACACCTCTGCTACTTTTTTATTGCTTTCAAAATCTTCCCATGGACAGGGTTCCTCTAATATGTCCACTGCATGACTTTCAAGGAATAACCCTATTTCTATACCACCTTTCACGTCATAAGAGCCGTTGGCATCGGCATACAGCACCAGGTCATTGGGGCCATGCTTGCGTAGCAATGCCACGATGCTTTGGCTTCTTTTTTCTGTGGTTGAGTTTGACTTCATCCTGCCCCCAACTTTTATTTTGACCGCTCTAGCTCCACTTTCGTGCAATCTGTGCAAAAGCTTTTCTACCTCCTCTTCGGCACTGTTATCGCGGGTTAGACTTGATAAATAGATGGGTATTTCCGATCTGAGCTTTTCACCCAACAAGCTGTACACAGGTTTTTGAGCATATTTTCCCAATAAATCCCAGATGGCTACCTCCACATGGCCAACACAATTCCAGAATGGCATGCCGCTAAATTTATAATTTCTGTCTTCGCGGTAAATGTCATCGACCAGAGAACGGATATCCCGGGCGTCTTTGCCTGTAAAAAAAGGAGCGATCAAATCTTTGAATATACCGTAAAGATGGTGCATCCGGTTGTTGCAAAACGTAATGCCCCGGATTCCTTCCTTGGAAGTCACGACAACAAAGTGCTGGTTTTTTTTCCATTGATGTAGTTCTACATTATTTATGGCTAAGGGCGATTGAATCATCGTTCGTAGTTCATTGTCCCGTTGCTCAATTTTTAATGCGTTGGAGACCAGTGGGGTACCGTACAACGCTGCCATGGTACCTCCGCTTACTACTTTGTGTATAAAATCTCTTCTATCCATATTTTAGCCTTCCATTTTGCTTAAATAACAGAAGTTGCACATCATCCAGGTAACCACAGCAATTGCAGAAAAGATTTCGCAGAGGATCACTTAGAAAACATGCCATATAGTCTTCTCTTGAGCTTTTCTCATTATAGTAGAAAACGGCAAATGCATAACATCAGTAAATAAGACGAATATTTGAATTTTAACCCCTACACCAGTAAGGGGTTTTTATATGTGCGCCATGCACGTCCACGTTCTTTAAGATGCGAGTTCTGAACAGACCAGCTAACGGGAACTGTTAGTCCGAAGCAAGGGTGTCCACCGCGAGGTGGAATCTGAAGGAAGCGGAGGACAAAGGCAATGACCTGACGAACAGAAACATGATATAAGGCTTACCCTGTTGGTGAGCGGGCATTAGACTGCGAAGCCAGATAGTTAGCCGTACACAGGGGTAGTAAATCATGCAGGTTATGCGGAAGGAACGCGGACTTACCATGGGAGATCTGTCTTTTCAAAAGCCGAAGCTATTCCAAGCGAACCGGTGTCGCGGAGCAGAAAGGCAGAAGTCAGCAGAGGCCATAGTACCGATGAAGCCGTGGAAACACGATGGAGGGAAGGGCTGAATCTTTTGCCGTAAGGCATCCCTAACGGGAAAAGCAGGGAGTTTTTTTTTAAGGAGTACCACAAGTCAAAAAAAAGAAAAGCAAGAGGAAACTCTTAAGGGCAGAGAAATGAAAAGTTGGAACAGCCAGATTGGAGGACAACTATTCAGCCTTACCGAAGGCGGAGCGGTCGTACACCGCGACAAGAGTGGTAAGGTAAGCCCTTTATGGCTTGGTGCATGCGAGGAAGAACGTACCCTGACGGAAAGTTTAATGGAAAAGGTAGCCGATCCATTGAACTTGCAAAAGGCATACAGGAGAGTGAAAGCCAACGCGGGCAAAGGAGGCGTAGATGGCATGGAGGTGAAAGAACTTGGGCAATGGTTAAGCAAGAATATGCAAACCATGCGGGTTCAGTTACTGGAAGGCCATTACACACCATCGCCCGTGCGTGGCGTTCACATCCCCAAGCCACAAGGCGGCTACAGGCAGTTAGGCATCCCGACCGTAACAGATCGCTTAGTCCAGCAAGCCAATCATCAAGTGCTGAGTGCCCGCTACGAAAAGATTTTCTCCACCCGCAGCTATGGGTTCCGAAGAGGCAAGAGCGCCCACCAAGCGCTTGAGCAGGCCGGACAATACATAGCCGAAGGCAAGGGCTTTGTGATAGACCTTGACTTAGAGAAATTCTTCGACACGGTGAACCACCACCGGCTGATGTGGCTGTTGGGCACACGCATCGGGGACAAACGCTTACTACGACTGATACACCTGTTCGTGCAAGCGGGATTACTGGAGGGTGGCCTGATGAGCCAGCGCATCCAAGGCACTCCACAAGGCGGCCCGCTCAGCCCGTTGCTTTCCAACATTGTGTTAGACGAGTTGGACAGAGAACTGGAAAGACGCGGTCATAGCTACGTTCGGTATGCCGATGATGTGAAGATATTTGTGAGCAGCGAGGAGGCGGCCAAGCGAGTGAAAGCGAGTGCTACTAAATTCATTGAAGGCAAGTTAAAGCTAAAAGTCAATCAGGTTAAAAGCCGGATATGTCTGGGGCATGAGCTAAACTTTCTTGGGCACAGCATCCTCAAGGATGGCAGCTTAGGCTTGAGTCGCCCAAGCGAAGTACGGATAAAGCAGAAGGTGAAACAAATCACCCAGCGCAACCGGGGCAAGAGCTTGGCGTTCATCTTAGCTAGCCTGAGAAAATACATGCAGGGTTGGCTTCTATACTTCCACCATGCCAGAATGAAAGGAAAGATGGAGAAGATGGACACTTGGATAAGACGGAAGCTGCGCTGTTACAAGCTCAAGCAATGCAAACGGGTTATTGGAATTGTTCGATGGCTGCGGAAACTGGGCGTGGAAGAAACCCTCAACTGGCGCACTGCCCTGAGCGGCAAAAGCTGGTGGCGTTTATCCAACAGTCCGGCCACCCACATGGGCATGAACAACCGATGGTTCAGCGAGCAAGGCTACTACAGCCTATACACAAATTATCTTTCCTTGTACCGTAAACCCACTTTAAAGAAACCGCTGGATACGCAAGTACGTCCAGTGGTGTGAGAGGACGGCAGATTCAAAGTATATTTGCTTTGCCTCCTACTTTAATTAATTTCGTCTTATTCACACTGCTGCAGATTTGACAGAATAAACTTAATCACCTCAACCCATAATTCTTATAGATGGTGACACCGAAAGATAGGGTAAAATACCCCATAAAAGTCCTTCAGTTTGGAACTGGGAATTTTTTGAGAGGTTTCTTCGACTGGATGATAAATGATGCAAACAAAAAGCACGGCCTGCAAATGGGCATTGTTGCTATACAGTCGATCTCTTCAAATAAGGAACTTGCCAACCAAGATAATAATTATACGGTGGTTTTGAGTGGAGTAAAAAATGGTCAACAGGTTACTGAATATACCTGCGTGGATGCAATACAAAGAATAGTTTATCCAAATGAAAATTTTGATAGTTTCTTGCAAGAAGGAATCAATCCGGATTTAAAAATTATTGTAAGCAACAGTACGGAAGCAGGCATCGTTGTAAACAAGCAGGATACCCTAAACAATGCTTCCACCACATTCCCAGGCAAGCTTACTCAGTTATTGTATCATCGATACATCCATGGCATTAATCAACCATTGGCTATTTTACCTTGCGAGTTGGTGGAGGATAATGGCAAAAAACTTTATGCATGTGTTGAGCAATATTCCCGTCATTGGGATTTAGGACCATCGTTTAACAGATGGAATAAAGATAATGTGGTTTTTTGCGATACGCTAGTGGATCGTATTGTGCCTGGCTTCCCAAAAGACCGCAAGGAAAAGATTTGGGAGGAAATAGGCTACAAGGATAAGTGTATGGTGGAGGCGGAATTCTATCACCTTTGGGCAATCGAAGCGCCACGATGGGTTCAAGAAGAATTGCCCTTGCATAAAAAAGGGATCAATGTTATTTACACGGATAACCTCGGATTTTTCAGAAATCGAAAACTAAGGATATTAAATGGTGCCCATACCTGCATGGCCTCCATCGGTTTGCTATCTGGTTTCAACACCGTAAATGAATGTATGGACAATACACTGATGTCATCTTACCTTAGATATGTTGTATATAATGAGATTATTCCTACTATAGGCGGTGATAGGGAAGAAATGAACAGTTTTGCCGCAGAGGTCTTTATTCGTTTTCAAAACCCGTTTATAGCCCACAAGCTTTCTGCTATTGTTGTAAATAATTTTGAGAAATTTAAAATCAGGATATTACCGGTCGTCCAAAAACATTACCATTTGAAAGGTGCCCTTCCAAAAGGGTTGGTCTTTTCGTTGGCATCCCATATTTATTTCTTCAAGTCTTGCTTTGAAGGAGCCAAAGCAGTTGAAGATATGGTTCCTACGATAGATGCGATGAAGGGATTATGGGGTAAATTCGACAAACCGGGCGATACCAATCATTTAATCGAGGCTCTACTCCAAGATCAGCGGTTGTGGGGCAATTCCCCGCTGGATCTGACGGGTTTGTCACAAGCGTTGTCAGCCTGCCTCAATGAAATTGAAACCATTGGAATGGCAAAGTCTCTGGGGCACTTAATGGAAGGAGAGAATATTGTATGAGCGGTGATGCTGATTATTGTATTATACTGATTCATTGTCGGAAAAGGCCTATCAGCCTCTTCTTGAAATGTCAAGGGGGTTTTACTCAACGCTTTCGGTGGGTAGATTGCCTGGGTATAAGTTGGCTTTTGATTAAACGCTTCTCTGGTCTGCTTTCACCGGCCTTCAACTGCTGCAGTAGCAGCTTAGTGGCCACCGTACCCATGTCATAAGCGGGGTGGTCAATGCTGGTGAGCGATGGCTCTACATAACGGCAAATATTTTCATTATTAAAGCCCATAATGGCAATATCATCGGGGATTCGCAACCCTCTGTTTTTGATGATGTGCATCATTTCTATTGCCGCCATGTCGTTAATGGCAAAAACTGCATCGGGCCTGTCGGCCATGTTTAGCAATCGAAGTGTGTACTCTTCTATTGTTTTAGATGCATAATCAGAATAGATAATGTATGACTCATCTTTTTCTATCCTGTGTTTTTCCAGGGCAGTAATGTATCCTTTCAACCTATTCCTGCTATTAAAAAGGTTTTGTGGTCCCGCTACAAATGCGATTCTTCTGGCCCCTTGCCCGATGAGATGCTCGGTTCCTTCCAATGTGACATCGTAATTGTCGGAATAAACCATGCTTGTGTTAAGGTTTTCGCATATCCGATCAAAGAAAACAATTGGTGTACCCCGATCTATCGCCTGCTGGAAGTGATCACTATTTTCAGTTTCTTTTGAAACTGAAACCAATAGTCCGTCAACCCTATTAGCCAATAAAGTATTCAGGTTGCTTTTTTCTGTAGCCAACGATTCATTGGATTGGCAAATGATCACGTTGATCCCTGATAGGTTGGCTGTCCTTTGTATGCCATCTACGGCTTTGGCGAAGAAAATATTTACCGTTTCGGGGATGATAACCCCAATCGTATTGGTTCGTTGGTGTTTCAAGCTTTGTGCAACAATGTTTGGCTGATAATCAAGCCTTTTAGCAAGCTCAATTACTTTTTGTTGAGTTTCCTGGCTTATGTCACTGTGCTTGTTTAGCGCACGCGATACAGTTGACTTGGACAGGCCAAGCATTCTGGCTATATCTTTAATTGTTATCTGCTCCTTGCTCATCCTGATTTCTATGTTTATCCAATTTAGTAAAAATTCGGGACCGTTCCCGGGAACGATCCCATATAAAAAATATTCATATTTCAAAATTTTTTATCTAAAATTTTGTGAATTTTGTGAATTTTTCTTACAATAGCAATTGGTTTTGATATCTAAATTAAAAATGAGGCTTGCTACAAAGTTCTTCAGGTTTGGTGATGAGGATGCCGGAAAATTCAAACCGAATTTTCCCCCATCTATAGACGAACTGTTTGAAAGGGTAACCAAGGATTCTGACCAGATTGCTTTTAAGCAAGTCTATGACATTTGCTTTAAAGACTTGTGTAGGTTTTCCTATTCTATCGTTGGCATCAAGGAAGAAGCCGAAGAAATTGTCAATGATGTTTTTTTTACCATTTGGAGTAACAGGGACCATATCCAAATTGTTTCTTCGTGCAAGTCATACCTGCTCATCTCTGTTAAGAATCGTTCGTTTGATTTTTTGCGTAGGGTTAAAAACAGGAAGCTAGGGACAATAAATGAAGCTATTGGTGATATGTTGATGCATGAAACCCCTGAATCAAATATGATCTTCCGGGAATTATCCCAACATATAAATCAAGCTGTTAACCTGCTCCCTGCCCAATGTAAACTTATTTTCATGATGAGCCGGGATCGTGGATTGAAGTATAGGGAAATAGCCAGCGAGCTAAGCTTAAGTATTAAAACGATTGAGACACAAATGGGCAGGGCACTAGGGTCTTTGAGAAAATCACTTGCAACTTCTTATTATGTGTAAGGGTTAAATCTAAAATACATCGTTTTTTATCAACCATGGAAAATCCAGGAGATAAAGGGCTTGAACTTTTTGCTAAGTTAGTGATGAACGAAATACACTTTGAAGATTGTGATGAACAAGAATTGCACGGGCTGAATTTGAAATTGGATGAAGTAGTCCTGTTAAAAAAGTACTTCTCCAGAAAATTGTTTGAAAGGGTTGACCCTGACGAAAAATTTGAAAAGTTGATGCAAAGGATAAATGCTGAAAAGTAAACAATGAATAAAAGCCTAGTGGTAATTGGTATTTTGTTAGCGTCCATAGTTCATGCTCATGGGCAGGATAGAGGGAGCATTCGGGGAAAAGTGACAGAAACAGGCAACAAAGAAGGTTTGCCTGGGACTACAATAGTACTTGCTGGGTCTGCTATAGGTACGGTGACAGATTTTAATGGCGATTTTACCCTGCAAAATTTACCTGCCGGGAAACAAATTATCGAAATAAGCTTTTTGGGTTACTCCAAAAAGTCTGTCGAGGTAAATATAGATGATGCTGGAATCACAATTTTAAACTTTGAGTTGGCCCCGGACATCCAAAATTTGGATGAAATAGTTATAAGTGCACAGGCACTTGGACAGGCTGGAGCTATTAATCAGCAAATCAATGCCAACACAATTATTAACGTAGTATCAAGGGATAGAATCCGTGAATTGCCCGACCAAAATGCAGCCGAAGTGGTGGGCAGATTGCCTGGTATTTCGGTGCAACGTAATGCAGGAGAAGGACAAAAGGTGGTGGTGCGAGGCCTTTCCCCAAGGTTCAATTCCATCACCGTCAATGGCGAACGGATACCATCTACGGATACAAATGACCGGTCTGTTGACTTGAGCATGATGTCGGCAGATGCATTGGCCGGAATAGAAGTTTTTAAGGCACTGACTCCGGACAAGGATGGGGATGCCGTTGGAGGCACTATAAATTTTGTAACAAAAAAGGCGGGCGAGACTGAGGCAAGCATGCGGCTTCTTTATGGGTATAATGGCTTAGCCAAAGAATTTGGCCAATACAGAATGGATGGGAGTGTTGGAAAGCGGTTCTTTAATGAAAAACTTGGGGTAATAATCTCTGGCAATTTTCAAAAGGCAAACAGGAATTCCCAATCTTTTGGAGCGAACTATTTTTTTGATGGGATTGATACAGAAGGAAAAGCCCAACTCCCTTTATCTGAAGTTTCACTTGATGATCGCCAGGAAACGCGTATCAGGTATGGTGGGAGCAGCGTAATCGACTATAAAATTGACGCTGGTAATAGCATTATACTTAACACCGTATTGGGCTTCACTGACCGTGACGAGATAAGGAGAAGAAGAAGGTACAGGGCCGAATCTTCCAGGCAAGAATATGATATACGGCAGCGGGAAATTGAAACGAGGTTATTAACCAATATATTGACCGGTGAACATAGATTTAAGAAAACAGAGCTAACCTGGCGGGCATCGTATTCCTCTACATCGCAAGACAATCCGTTTAACCATGAGGCAAGATTCCGAGAAAACTCTGCATTCCCATCCCTTCCCCCAAGGGTAACAGACCCTAATGTACTAATTGCCAATGCTGCAAATAATATCAGCAGAACCTTCTTTCAGGTTTCAAACTTTGACCAGGATGAAGTGACATCCTCGGGCATCACTGCACAGGTAGATTACAAAATCCCGATCAAAATTAGTCAAAAAATACAGGGCTATATAAAAGCAGGCGGGAAGTACCGTAATGATTTTCGGGACAGGGATGTTACCCGCTTTTGGACAAATTCTTTTGGCACCAACCAAATCGGGCAGGAAAATCCAGGCAGATATACCATGACTGATCCGGTAAATGGGGAAATCTTAATTGAAAATTTTGTAGGAAATTTCCGCGCACCTCAATTTCTAAATGGCGATTACTTCCTGGGCATTGGACCGGGAGTAAACGGCCCTCACCTTGACATAAACTCACTCAATGCTTTTCGCGCAGAGTGGTTCAACGATTTCTACGTACTGGATGGCCGCGTTGACCTGGGTGACTACAAGTCGGATGAAAAAATTTATGCCGGTTACCTGATGACAGAACTTAAGGTAGGAAATAAGCTAACCTTATTGGGAGGGTTTAGACATGAAACCACCGACTTTGAATATACAAGTGTATTTGGCAGGGTTGGTTCGGACCAGGATGATGATCCTACTGATGGCCCCTTGTTGTCAAGGAGAGATACCATCTTTGGGAGATCCTATAATGAGTTGCTGCCTATGGCACAGGTGCGGTATAAATTCACACCTTGGTTTGATGTACGTGCAGCCTTCACAAAAACCTTATCCAGGCCAAATTTTTTCTTTCTGGTGCCGTGGCAAAGGATCAACGTAGTGGAGCGGAGTATAGAACAGGGAAACCCGCTACTGGAGCACACCAAGGCATTTAACTATGACCTGTTCCTTTCTTTTTATAATTCGCGGGGGCTATTTACTGTCGGAGGTTTCTACAAGGAGTTGAAAGACATTGACTTCATCCGACAGAGCAACTTCAGGGCATCTGATGGCTCTATTTTTGAACTTACAAGTCCTGAAAATGCACCCCAGGTCACAAAGGTGAAAGGGATTGAAGTTGACATGCAGGCCAATTTCAGGTTTCTGCCAAAGCCATTTGATGGGATAGTAGCAGGAGCCAATGTTACATTAATACAGTCTTCTACCATGTTTCCCTTTACTGATATACTCCGCAATCCTACCCGGCCGCTTAATACAGAGCGGCCCGGCAGATTGCCTGGTCAGGCTGAGTTGCTCTACAATATTTCAATTGGATATGAAAAGAAAGGTTTTTCTGGTAGGGTTTCCGCCTTATATCAGGGCAATAGCCTTGGGGCAGGAAATAATGTAAGTGATACTCCCGGTGGCTTTGCCACTACCGTTGGGCCCCGTTCGGAGTTGGATAGTTTTACAGATGCCACTTTGCGCATCGATGTGGCCTTGAAACAGAAAATCCGCAAGGGCCTCCAGGTTTATCTCAATTTGAACAATTTGACGAATCAGCCTGAAGTGGAATTGCTTGGCAATGGGGCTGTAACACGAGAGGAATTTTTTGGAATGACTGCAGATCTGGGGTTGAGTATTAGTTTTTAAAAAATGAAAAGGAGAATAGTTAATAGTGATTGCAAATTAGGAAGTGAGATCAGGGTGATATTAGCTCAGGTTATTCTACTTTTTTCAGTTCCTGCACTTCAGGCACAAAGTACAGATACCTTATTTGTTTCACCGATAGATAACACGGGGGAATCCTTTGGCGTACTTAATAAAATAATAGCAGGGGATACACTTCCCGATGGACAAAGAACAAACTTGAAAAGGGTTTATCAACTTCAGCGAGGTGCCACTTATATTTTGAATGGATCAATTTCACACGCGGGATTTACGCTTACACTAGCAGCGCAAAAAGGATCTGGACCAAGGCCTCGCCTGGTGCCCGGTGTAGTAAGTGGGAACCTCTCAGCGCCCCCATTTGAACCAAAGGCAAACCTTACACTAAATGGAATTTATGTAACTAATGAAAATGAGCTGGGTGGACTTACACAACGGATGATTCGTGTGCAAGCCGACAACGTAAGGATAGAGATAGATGGATGCCACCTCGATAGGGATGGTCAATCTGCCATACGGCTTGATAATGTAGGCGCAAAAGTTTATATAAGAAACTCTATCATCTCACGAATGGGTACTCCCAATAATACAGACAATGGAAGAGTGGTAGATGATAGGGGAAACCGTATTGATACCTTGATTATGGAAAATAACACCATTTACAATATTACCAGTCGCGTAGTGCGCGATGGCGATGGAGGCGAAAGTTATATTAAATTTTGTCGCTTCAACAACAACACAGTAATGAATGTAGCCCAAAGAGCTATTGACTTTGGCCCGGTGGTGGATATGGAGATGAAGAATAATATTATTGTGAACCCTGCTTTTTTGGGCACAGGTGTTGATCCAATTCCAGGAACCACAGTGCCGGATCCGAATGATCAACCAGACCCTGCAATACTCATTGAGCCTGTAACCCAATCAATTCTGGATGCATTGGGCATGCAACAAAATGTGGTGATCAGCCACAATAATATTTATACCAATGCCGAACTTTTGGCAGCGCGCCCTGTAGTAGACCCTGATCCAACTGATGATGATGTAATTGTGTCACGGCCAGTCTGGAGTGCGGAAGCCTTGGCCTTTATTGATGCTGCAGGCACAGCAGCTACAAATATTGAGGAAGTAATTACTTTTGCAAAATCCCCTCCTTTACCAATTGCATATGTGCAACAATGGTGGATAAGTTCGATATCGGCAGATGATTGGTTGAACACAGGTGCACCTTTTGATTTCCGGTACATAAACACTTTTCAATCGGCTACTGCTTCCAGTATTTCAGGGCAATTGGGTGATCTTAACTGGAAACTTATTTTTATTGGCATAGACGGGCTTAATGAGGCAATTGCTGAATTGATGCATATTCTTGAGACAATCCAGGTAGGGAACAACATAGGAAATTACCCGGCGGAAGCTGTCGAAGCCGCAGAGCTTGCGCTGGCTGCCGCCAAAATTGTAGCTGAAGGAAATACACCTTCACCTGAAGAAATTGAGATGGCTTTGGCGGAATTATCTGAGGCGAAGGATAAATTACTATCCTCATTGATTACGTCAGCAGGATTTATTGAATTGAGCGCTAACTCTGTTTACCCAAACCCGGCGATTGATTTTGTAGTTATTCCTGGAGATACTGAATCAGTAAGGTCAATACAACTGATCAATGCACAAAGCAAGTTGGTATATTCTTATCAGCTGGCTCAAGACAGATTGGACATATCAACACTACCGATGGGGTTGTATGTTTTGGTTATTGTTGACAAATCTGGAAATATGACGACATCAAAAGTATTAAAGCAATGAAAGGTTATTGTATAAAATTCCTTTTTACCCTGTTGGCAATGGCTTTTGTTTGGTTAGGGCTCAATGGTTGTGATGAAAATACTTCTGTTGACCCTGTGGAAGAACAGACTGAACGTCTTGCCAGAACCTGGTCAGTGAGTTCCGTTTTCCTGGATGGATTTGACGTGACCTCGCCTACCTATGAAGGGTTTGCCATCCTTTTCAGAAAAGACAAGAGTTGGTGGGTGCCCGTTGAAAGAGTTCCTGCATTTACTAAGAATGGGGGTTTTTGGGAATTCAATGGGAACAACCTAGATGAAATTATCATCAACGAGGTGGTGGTATCCCTTGAGTTCGGAAGCGGTGACCAATCTTTGAGGTTGAAATTTTCGGCACCCGGGTCAGCATTAGGTGAAGGCTCTAGATCGGCCGGCTTATCCGGTGACTATGAGTTTAACCTGGTAGTTGCACAAAATCAAATTACGGATTGATTGACGGGTATAAAATTAAAATAGAAGTATAAACTAAAATGATTGTCTTATGAAAATACGATTAGCGATGATGAGAATTGCCCTGCTGTTATCACTGGCGGGCCTTGTATTTGTTCAGTCATGTAAAGATGATGAAGATCCGCTGCCTGAACCTACCATTACGCTTCAAGCGTCAACAGTAGATGGTGTGAGAGGAACAACCGTTACTATTTCGGGTTCTGTTACCGCAGCAGCCGGCTTAAGATCATTTTCTGCGGACAACCCTGCAGTTTCGATTTCAGGAGTTACATTGGAAAGCTTGCTTGCACAAAATTTTTCAGCTTCAATCAGCCTTACCGATTTGCAAGCCCTGGGGAATTTATCCATTATCTTTGCGGCAACAGATAACCAGGATCGATCCGTTTCTCAAACCTTTGTGATCAATGTAGTTGCTAAGGGAAACCCTACAATAGTATTAAAACCAGGAACAGCCTCCAACGCATCGGCCAAGAGAAGACAGTCCGTAACGATCACCCTTACAATAACTGCACCAGAAGGCCTCGACAAATTGATTGTAAGGGATGGTGCAGACAACATTGTGGCAGAAGTTGGCGCACCTTCAATTACAAACCCAGAAGATTTTTCATGGGAGTACACCCTGCCCGATGGATTAGCACCAGGAACCCCCCAGGTGTTAAAACATACCGTTATCGATTTGCTGGGAAGGGTTACAGCTACATCTGCCGATTTTACAGTTAACCCATTGCCCTTTGATGCGCCTACCATTGCCTTCACCGATATAGACGCTTCGGTTACACAGGAATTTGAAGTGGGCACCACAGTAGTGAAACTTACGCTTGGAAAAGATGCGCTGGTTGGTTTTGAAAAACTAATTGTTATCAGTACAACATCAGTTAGTACCGCAAGTACTACTGAAGAAATTGATTTGACTGCATTTACCGGTGATACATTTGAATTTAACCTCACCGTAGACCAACAATTATTCAGCGAAAACAACAGGACCTTCCGGTTGGTAGATGAATTTGAAGCAGAACCAACACCCATCTTTTTTACCTACAGGGTAATTGACCCACTGGCATCATTCTCCATCACTGACGAGGAAATCGGATCGACCGCTGTAAAAATGATCTTAGGCAATATTGACCAAGAACTTACATTGATCAATACAAATGCCTATGCCTTAAATGGACCGGTAACAGTTACAGCTACCGGACTGTTGTCAATCCAACAAGGCACAAATTTTTATGCTGTTACTGGAGGTACATTAGGTAGCGCAAGCCTGAAAATTGAAGTTGGTGGTAAGATTATGGCACAAGGAACATCAACGGCACCGATAGTATTTACAAGTGATAAAGGGCTAAAGGGAGAAACACCCGATTACGGGGATTGGGTTGGGTTAAGACTGGACGGAGACGCTACAAACCTAAACTCCGGGGTATTGAATTATGTGAGAATAGAATATGGTGGTGCCAACTCTGACGGTGGCCTTCGGCTTCAAGACTTAGGCAACGAAACAATGATTGACTTTGTGCAAATCTTTAAGAGCAAAGACCACGGGATTAGGTTGAGAGGTGGCAATGTCAATGTAAAACACATTATGGTTACTGATGCACTTAAATTAAGTATGCGGGTTGATGATGGGGCAACAGGGGGTCACGCCGGAAAGGGCCAGTTTATAATACTTAATAAAGCTACAGGTCAAACTAATGGTACAGACACCAGGGAAGTTACTTGTCGGGAAAGCGGGGCAATTCATTGGTCAAACGTTACCCTCATTGGTTCCGGCACAGCTGACCCACCCGGAGGAGGATCCTCTTCCAATGATGGCGCCAGAATGAATGCCAATGCAGGAGGGTACAAGGTTGTCAACGCAATCATTTCAGATTATCCCGATGATGGATGGAGAGATGATACAACCCTGCCAACAGGATTTGCAGGAACAGCGTTATTGGCCTATACCACATTCCAACGGGTAGTAGGTACCGGTTGTACCAATGGAATTGATAATGATTTCTGTCTGCTCAGGGGAAATGCAGTCGGGTTTACAGCTGCCGAATTCAACAATACAATTGATGTGATGGATTTGAATGTAGAGCAAATACCTGGAATCAACGCGTCAAGCTTCGTACCTACCACGGTGCCTACCACTACATTCAATTTTAATATGGCTGGTTACGATGATATGTTTTTTGACAGCAATGCTAAGTACGCAGGTGCGATTGGAGCAATCGACTGGACATTGGGTTGGAGCAAAAATGTGGATGGTACATTGCGTCAATAGGTACAATGCTGTGTTTAGTTAAGTGGAAATTTCCCCGGCTTGCCGGGGAAATTTCATTATCTTTCTTTTTATGTTTTCTGTTAGTGGAAAGTCAGTATTGATCACAGGAGGGACAGGCGTGCTAGGATCGGCCATTGCTAAGGGATACGCAAGCGCAGGGGCAAAAGTTGGCTTGTTAACTAGAAATAAACAACAGATCTGTGAGTTGGAAAATGAATTGGCCAAATTCACAGAAGTGATATCGCTGGAAGCAGATGTCCTGGTTGAAGCATCGTTGAAAGTCGCTAAGTCCGAATTTATCAATCGGTTTGGCAGCATCGATATATTGGTAAACGCAGCAGGGGGCAATCTGCCTGGAGCTAACATCTTGCCCGAAGATTCTTTTTTTGATGTTGACATCAACAGGATCAAAGAGGTGGTTGATCTTAACCTGCATGGAACTATTCTTTCCTGTAAGGTATTTGGAAAACCCATAGCAGACAAACAGGGAGGATGCATCATCAATGTATCATCGATGGCTTCTTTTCGTCCTCTCACAAGAGTCGCTGGTTATTCTGCTGCCAAAGCCGGTGTTGATAATTTTACCAAATGGTTGGCGGTTGAGATGGCAATGAAATATGGAAGTGGAATTCGGGTAAACGCCATTGCGCCTGGGTTTTTTGTCACCAGCCAAAATCGTGCACTGCTGACCCACCCAGATGGAAAACCCACCGAAAGGGGAAGAAAAGTATTGACCAATACCCCTTTTGGGCGTTTCGGTGAGCCCGAAGATTTGCTGGGTACCATGTTGTGGTTAAGTTCCGATGCCTCCCGCTTTGTTACGGGGACTGTCATCCCTGTAGATGGAGGTTTTAACGCTTACGCTGGCGTGTAAAACACCTTTAATTAGTTGAAGAAAGCTAATAATATTTATTAGTGAAGGGAAATGCAATAAAATATCTTGATGAAGCCTGGCGTTGGTTTGGGCCCAAAGACATTGTAAGCCTTGCCGACATCAGGCAAGCCGGTGCGAAAGGGATTGTGTCTGCCTTGCACTATATTCCTAACGGGGAAGTATGGCCAGTAGAAGAGATATTGAAACGGAAATCGGAAATTGAAAATGCGGGGCTTCGTTGGAGTGTAGTGGAAAGTGTGCCAGTACATGAAGATATTAAGAAAATGAAAGTGGGATTTCAAACCTACATCGAGAACTATAAACAAACGCTGATGAACCTGGCATCCTGTGGCCTGTTTACAGTATGCTACAATTTCATGCCCGTGCTCGATTGGACACGCACCAGTCTTGCATACATTATGCCTGATGGATCGAAAGCCCTGCGGTTTGACAGAACCCAGTTTATTGCATTCGATGTTTTTATACTCAAAAGGAACGGCGCAGCGGAAATACATGGGGAGGAGGCAGTGAAAAAAGCAAGAGTTTTTTTTGAAAACGCTTCCCAATCTGAATTGAAAGAAATTCAAGATAATATATTGGCAGGATTGCCTGGAGCCGAGGAAAATTATACACTGGAGCAGTTTCGCGAAAAACTTGAAGAGTACACAGACATAGGTGATGACACATTACGAAAAAACCTTGAGGAGTTTATTCGGGCGGTTGCGCCTGTCGCGGCTTCCAACAATGTGCAGCTAGCCATCCACCCCGATGATCCCCCTTATTCAATATTTGGTTTGCCCAGGGTAGTCAGTACATTGGAAGACATGTTAAGTATTATTGGTGCTTATGATTCGCCTGCCAATGGACTTTGTTTTTGCACCGGCTCATTGGGGGTCAGGGCTGATAATGACCTGCCTGCCATGGTAAGGACACTTTCCCATCGCATCAATTTTGTTCATTTACGCAGCACATCCCGTGAACCAGACGGCAGTTTTTATGAAGCGAACCACCTGGAAGGTGATGTGGACATGCCATCAATAATGGAAGCAATTTTGATTGAAAACAATAATAGGAATAAACCTATATCATTCCGACCAGACCACGGTCACCAGATGTTGGACGACCTCTCCAAAAAAGTCAACCCCGGATATTCAGCCATAGGCAGATTGCGTGGATTGGCCGAGTTAAGGGGCCTTCAAATGGGAATTGGCCGTAAACTAAAGATGTAATTATGAAGAGAAGTGAATTTTTCAAAAAATCAATTGTAGTTAGCCTTGGTATGGGCTCACTACCTTCACTTGCTGCTGTTGATGCCCTAACTCAAACCAAACCAACCGGCATAAAAATAACGGATGTAAAGCCATATGTTTTTAAGAAAGCCGCATTCGTGAAGGTCGAAACAGATGCGGGAATATCAGGTTGGGGAGAAGGTGATCATGACCATCCTGCTTTGGTAGGAGAAGTAATCAGTATCTTAAAAAAGGAAATCATTGGCAAAGACCCTTTTCAATCTGAGTACCTGTGGTATCAAATGTACTACAAAGGTGAGGATATAGGTACTAGCGGGTTAATGCCGGGGACCATTGCAGGAATCGACAATGCGTTATGGGATTTAAAGGGTAAAGCCCTGAACGTGCCAGTTCATAGGTTACTTGGTGGAGCGAATAGGGAAAAAATTCCAGTATATGGGAGTTTTGCAAGGGGTGAAGGGAAAAATGTAAAATCAACGGAAGAAATGGCCGCAATTGCTGCTGGACTTGTAGAGCAGGGGTATAAAGCAGTGAAAGCAAGGATGCAAATACGACAATTGAATATTGACCCCTATCCTGACCCGACTTATGATATTATCAAAGCGGTAAGGAAAAGCATAGGCGATAATATTGAACTTTTTGTTGATTTCAACAATGGGTATACGCCTTCAAGGGCTATCATGATAGGGAAAAAATTATATGAACATTTTAATATAGCTGCTATTGAGGAGCCCGTCACCTATCAAAACTACAGTGATCTGGCCCAGGTCGTAGAAGCGCTTGACATTCCCATCATGGCAGGAGAGCATGAGTTTAATAAATGGCAAATGAGGGATTTGATTACCATCGGAAAAGTAGATATAATAAACCCTGATGTGATAAAGGCTGGAGGCATAACTGAATGTTGGAAAATGGCCGCCATGGCCCAGGCATTTGACAAGTATGTACGTGTGCACAATGCAAGGCCTTCACTCAAAACTGCGGCCTCACTTCAATTCATTTCCTCAATACACAATGCCGCCCACTTTCAGGAATATGCGGGGCCAAGGACCGATTTAGGCCTCAGTGACTTGTTTCTCAATGATATACAATATGCAGATGGCTTCCTTGCCGTACCCCAATTACCCGGTATTGGTTTATTGCCCGATGAAAAAATGATGGAAAAAAATAAATTGAATAAATGACAAATATTCTAACACGCAAAGAATTCATTGGTCAGGATTTCCTTTTGCAATCCGAAATAGCCGAACAATTATACCATGAAGTTGCCTCGGTATTGCCAATCATAGATTATCATAATCACTTGCTGCCACAAGACATTGCTCAAAATAAGCAATATGCTACCATTACTGAGGTGTGGCTTAAAGGCGACCACTATAAATGGCGTGCAATGCGTACAAACGGCATTGATGAGAGTTATTGTACTGGAAACAAAAGCGATGTGGAAAAATTTATTAAGTGGGCCGAAACGGTGCCCAATACCCTTCGGAACCCACTCTACCACTGGACCCACCTGGAACTGAAACGTTACTTTGGGATTGATCGAATATTGGATGCAAAAAGTGCACGTGATATTTATGAAGAATGCAATGCATTATTAGCTACAGAAAATTTCCGCGCTCAGGGGCTATTAAAAAAAATGAACGTAGAAATACTATGCACAACGGATGACCCGACAGATTCTTTAGCCTATCATAAGCAAATGAGCAACGATAAAAACCTAAGAATGCTACCTGCCTTCAGGCCAGATAGGGCATACGATTTTAGCCAAGTCAAAAATTATTTAAAGTATGTAGATCAACTGTCAGCTTCCTGCAATAAAGAAATCAATTCGCTAGGCTCGCTATTAGAAGTGCTGGCTGAACGGATAGACTACTTTGATAAGAACGGTTGCCGGCTATCAGATCATGGTTTGAACCACATTCCTTATACACCGTCTACTCAAAGTGAGGTTTATCTTATCTATAATGAAGTGCTGAAAGGCAAAGAATTAGGTGTTGAAAAAGCATCCAAGCTTCAAACATACATATTGCGCAACTTATGTGAAATTTATGCTCACAAGGGGTGGATCCAGCAATTTCACCTTGGGGCGTTACGAAACAATAATTCCAGGATGATGGGCAGGTCAGGCCGTGATATCGGATTTGACTCGATTGGCGATTTTTCACAGGCCGATGCCATGTCAAATTTCTTCGATCAATTGGATAAATCCTCTGCCTTGGCCCGTACTATCATCTATAACCTTAACCCGGCCGATAATGAGGTATTTGCTACCATGATTGGGAATTTCAATGACGGCACCATTCCGGGGAAAATGCAATGGGGCCCTGCGTGGTGGTTTCTGGATCAGAAAGAAGGCATTGAGAAACAAATTGACACACTCTCTAACATGGGTTTGTTATCCCGGTTTGTAGGGATGGTCACCGACTCCAGGAGCATGCTTTCCTTTCCCAGGCATGAATACTTCAGAAGGATACTATGCAACCTCATAGCCATAGATATTGAAAATGGGGAAATCCCAGATCAAAAGCAATTGGTCTCAAATCTAATATCCGGCATTTGCTACCACAATGCAAAACAGTACATCTCGCTAGCCTAAAAAGATGGAAGTGAATCATATTGTCACTTTTGGAGAAATCATGATGAGGCTCTCAACGCCTGGGCCAAGTCGATTTAGACAATCTAAATCACTGGAAGTTAATTATGGTGGTGCAGAAGCCAACGTTGCAATATCACTGGTCAATTTTGGCCTTGCAGCACAGCATGTAACCGCTTTGCCCACCAACGACTGGGGAGAAGCAATTGTAAATTACTTGCTTGAAAATGGGGTTAAGACAGACTTTGTAAAATATTACGATGAATCTCGATTGGGGATTTATTATTTGGAACACGGGGCCGGCTACCGCTCTCCAAAAGTAATTTACGATAGGTCGAATTCTGCTTTCACCTTACTTAAGGCGAAAAATTTTGCCTGGGAACAAATTTTCAACCAAGCAGGATGGTTCCACTTTACAGGCATTACGCCTGCGATTTCCCAACAAGCCGCATTGGCTTGCAAGCAGGCTGTGTCATTGGCAAAAGATATGGGGATAAAGATATCTTCTGACATTAATTATCGAAGAAATCTTTGGAAGTATGGTACTGAAGCCAATAAGGTAATGCCTGGGTTGATCAGCCAATGTGATTTGATTGTTGGGGCACAAGTTGACATTGAGAACTGTACAAGCATAAAGGAACAAAACTTTGAAGCAGCTTCTCGCCAGCTTATTAAGGTTTACCCTTCTGTAAAAATGGTGGCAACGACAGATCGTAAGGTGTATAGCTCAACGAAACAAACTATTTCTGCCAGTCTTTTTACAAACAATAAAATATACAAGTCAAAAGATTATGAGCTCGATCAGATAACCGACAGGATCGGGGCAGGCGATGCATTCATGGCAGGTTTGATTTACAGTATGTTGAAAGGCTTCACGCCAGATCAAGCCATTGAGTTTGCAACTGCCTCGTGTGTGCTGAAACACTACATAGCTGGAGATGCCAACCTTGTGACAGCGGATGAAGTGATGGATTTATTGAACGGAAATACTGGAAAACTTAAGCGCTGAGCCCGCAATAAATTTATGAAACTGAAGTCGAAGGAGGAAATACTTTTATCACTTGGCCGGCAAGGCGTTGTACCGGTCTATTTCAATGAAGATTTCCTGGTTGCAAAAAGCTTAGTAGAGGTTTGTTACCAGGCCGGAATGAATGCATTTGAATTTACCAACAGAGGGGATGGAGCGTTTTCAGTATTCCGGCAACTTATAAATCTAAAAAAAAAATTACCAGGTTTAATATTGGGGGCAGGTACTGTTTTACATGCGGAAGATGCAGAGAAGTTCATCGTGGCAGGGGCAGATTTTATTGTATCACCCATTTTGGATATTAAAACGGGGAAAGTCTGCCATCAATATGACGCGCTGTGGGTTCCAGGGTGCGGCTCTGTCACTGAAGTATCAGTAGCGCATAAACATGGCGCTGGGTTGATTAAGATTTTCCCTGGGTCTGTGCTGGGGCCATCATTCATAAAGTCAACCTTATCTGTAATGCCTCACCTTAAGCTAATGCCTACCGGTGGGGTAGAGCCACAAGTAGACAACCTCAAAACATGGTTCGATGCCGGGGCATTTTGTGTTGGGATAGGGTCAAGCTTATTCTCAAAAGTAAAAATAACAAGTAAGAGGAAGGAAGAGGTAGGGCTGTCACTAACTCAACTGACCGAATTGGTTGGCAAACTTAAAGAAGGGCATAATTGATCATGGAGAGAGAACTTACAAAAGTTAGATGGAGAGTCTGCGCACTTCTTTTTTTTGCTACTACAATCAATTATATCGATAGACAAGTTATCGGGTTGCTGAAACCTGTTTTGGAGAAAGAGTTCAATTGGACTGAAACCAATTATGGATTTGTGGTGATGGCATTTTCAGCGGCTTACGCAATTGGTTTGTTGGGTTTTGGGAGGCTCATAGACCGGATTGGCACCAAACTCGGTTATGCTGTATCAATTATTGTTTGGAGTATTGCCGCAATGGGCCATGCCTTGGCTCGCTCTACATTTTCTTTTAGTATTGCCAGGGCATTGCTTGGACTAGGAGAAGCCGGTAATTTTCCTGCAGCAATAAAAGCAGTGGCGGAATGGTTTCCGAAAAAGGAACGTGCCTTGGCAACAGGGATTTTTAACAGTGGAGCCAATATTGGTGCAGTAGCTGCGCCCATAGCAGTGCCATGGATATTGGGTATGTATGGATGGGAGCATGCCTTTATTTGGACTGGCGCGTTGGGTTTTATATGGTTTTTCTTTTGGTGGGTATCGTATGATATTCCCAATAAGCACAAAAAAATATCTAAGGCTGAACTTGCATACATAGAACAGGATGATGGTAATGAATTGCCTACAGAACAAAATACTATTTCCTGGTGGCAATTGATAAAACTAAGACCAACATGGGCATTTATAGTGGGAAAATTTCTAACAGACCCTGTTTGGTGGTTTTTTCTGTTTTGGCTGCCTTCCTATTTTTCAAGTGTGTTTTACATTGATTTTAAAAAGCCTAACCTTCAATTGGTTATTATTTATACAGCTACAACCATTGGCAGCATAGGGGGAGGGTACTTATCCGGTTGGTTTATTAAAAGAGGTTGGGAGGTTTTTAAAGCCAGAAGAGTGGCTATGTTTTGCTTTGCCGTTTGCGTGGTGCCAATCATGTTTGCCCAGTTTACACAAAACGTATGGGTAGCTGTAGCACTCATTAGTTTGGCTGCAGCTTCACATCAGGCATGGAGTGCTAATATTTTTACAACAGTAAGCGATATTTTTCCAAAGAACACCGTTAGCAGTGTAGTAGGTATAGGTGGCATGGCAGGTTCTCTGGGAGGAATAATCTTCCCCCTTGGCGTTGGCGCCCTTCTTGATTATCACAAAGGATTGGACTCTATAAATATGGGATACAACATACTTTTTATTATTTGCGGCTCTGTTTATTTGCTTGCCCTTGCGCTGATGTACGGGCTAGCTCCGAAACAATCTAAAATTCAGTAAAAAAATGCGCTACTATACATTAATCGTGTGGGTTCTACTTTTAGGGGCATGCAACCGGCATAACAGTATTATATTTCGAATCACCTCCTATGGCGCGGTGGGCGATAGCCTTACTCTTAATACACAGGCAATCCAATCTACCATTGATGCAGCCGCAAAAAAAGGTGGAGGTACCGTTCTCATCCCAACTGGTAAATACCTTACCGGCACGCTATATTTTCGTAGCAATATTCATTATTTGTTTGAAAATGGAGCAATGTTGATTGGCAGCCCACACCTGAAAGATTACAACTTGCCAGAAGGCGAAAGTAATATTATGCTAATATCCAGCCGGCAACAGGCACTACAAAAATTCCGTGTGTTAATAGATGCCTCTGACGTTGAGAATGTTTCCATTTCCGGCTTAGGTATCATTGATGGCAACGGACAGTCCTTTTGGGATAAGGATTTTCTCGCATTGGAAAGACCGGAGCCATGGATTTCATTTATCAATGCTACCAATGTGGTCTTGCGTGATTTGCAATTTCAAAATTCACCCAGCCACGTACTCCGCTTTGAAAATTCAAGAGAGGTGATAATTGATGGAATAAAAATTTTAAATAACCCAAGAAGTCCCAATACGGATGGAATTGACATAGTGGATTCCCAAAATTTCTCTATAATAAATTCATTCATAAGTACCGGTGATGATGCCATTTGCTTGAAAAGCAATGAACAGTTCGTAGAAAATGTGGTTGTTACCAATTGTATAATTGAAAGCGATGATGCTGCCATTAAGTTCGGGACTGGCTCCCGTACTGGTATGCGGTACAATTCATTCAGTAATTCGATTATTCGAAAGTCAAGGTATGGTATTTCCCTTTTTATGCTGGAAGGGGGTTTGTTTGAGCTTAATAGTTTTTCGAATCTCATCATGGAAGGTGGATCCCGCCACCAACATGAGTATCCCATCTTTATCGATGTGGACAAGAAGAGGCCTGAAGATGCCTATGGTAAGGTGAGAAATAATTCGTTCAACGACCTGACTATTAGTACAACAGGAAAAATATTAATTACGGGACGGCCTGAAAGCCAAATTGAAAATATAAATTTCAACAATGTAAATATCCTCATTTCGAAAGAAGCAGATTTTACCGGGGCAAAGAAACCACGCGGAAACAAAAATTTTCCAAAACTTGAAACAAGCATTGACAATTCATCCCACCCTTCATTTGTGACCCTTGATCATATTAGCGGTTTATCAATAAATAATATGAAAATGACTTATTTGAATACCCCCACGCGTGAGGAAATTTATTTTGGTAAGATGGAAAACTTAGATATAACGGGGTTTAAAAAGAGATCTAAAAATGTATCCGGCAAGTAATATGAACAGGCGCAAATTTATAGAGCGATCAGGCTTAGCGGCTGCCGCATTGGCCGTATTGCCATCAAAGAAGGCTCCAAATCAGGCCACCAAAGCCAAATCCACTATGCTCTCGGCTTATTACTTTAGGGCTCACATGTACACAATGGTGCCAAGGCATGTGAGGGAAGACATGAAATGGATGGCAGGTATAGGCACAAAGAATGTTTGCGTGGCCGTATTGGAGCAGGATCTGACTGCCGCTATCGAAAATATTTCGTTAATTAAAGAAGAGGCTGCTAAAGAAGGAATCAAATTAATGGTGGTACCCTCTCGGTGGGGAGGGCTCCTTGCCGGGGCGCCTAAAGTACCCAGCTTATTTACCGTCACCCATCCGAACACATGGTTGCTGAAAAAAGACAAGACTTTTTATACCGATCAAAATGTAGGTGTCCATAGTAGTATTCATTATGATGATACCGTCAATTTTTTTTGCAATTCTTTGGACCAGGTAGTGACCTTATGGGCACCTGCAGGCATTATATGGGACGAACCTAAAATTTATGACAAGCCTGACTACTCCCCCGAGGCGGTAAAAAAATTAAAGGATGTAGAGAATGTTTCTTTGCACAATAAGGCATTCTCAAACTTCTTTTCATACTTAAACGCTTATATCAAATCTAAAAATCCGGACATTATAACTAATCTTTTTGCATATGCGAATTTGTCTGAGGGGGTAATAGAAAGTGCATCTGCTATTGAGGATCTGGATTATTTTGGATGTGATGGCAGGCCGTGGCGGGTTGAAGATGGGGGCAAGGTAGAGCAGGAGGCTAAGGTTTTGCTTGGTCCTGGTGAACGGTTTTTGAAGGCAGCGAAAATGGCCAATAAGAAAAGCCTATACCTTATTGAAAACCATAATATGAGAGAGGAGGATATCCACCTTATGAATAAGCGTTTGCCGGAAGTTCTTTCTCTTCAACCTGATCATCTTATTTATTACTATTATCCTCGTAATGTAGATAAACCCGAAATGAACATGACCGTGCTGGCACATCATCTAAAAAAAATAAAATGAATTCAAGGATCATAAGGATACAACCTACTGATAACCTGGTGATTGCCCTTACTGACCTTTATCCGGGTGATGAATTTGAGCTTAATGGGGTTGCCTTAAAATCCAAGTCCCATGTGCCGGCCAAGCATAAATTCGCTATTGAAAATATCGAACCAGGGGCCCCCATGTACATGTATGGTACAATCATTGGCACGGCTACGCAAGCTATTCTCAAAGGAGAAGCTGTTGGCTTGCACAATGTAAAACACGCAGTTCAGGAAGTTGTCATACCTGATGTTTTTCCAACAGAAAAATCAACTCATTGGATCCCGCCTGATATAACTGATTTTGAAGGGATAACATTTAACGGGTATCACAGGTCTGATGGAAAGGTAGGTGTTCGAAATTACTGGCTTGTTGTGCCGCTGGTTTTTTGCGAAAACAGAAATATTGAGGAAATTAAAAATACACTTCTTAAACCCCTTGGATATGCGAGAGAAAAAAATAATTATAACATAGATAAATTGATCAATGGATTTCAAAAAAACTTACCCAATGAAGACATACTCCAGATCAATATCCTTGAAGAGGGTGGAAGCACCAGCGATGATAGGGTTTTTAAGAATGTTGACGGTATAAAATTCCTAACCCATGAAGGTGGTTGTGGAGGCACACGGCAAGACAGCCGGGCATTGTGCGCCCTACTGGCAGGTTATGTGAACAATGCAAACGTGGCGGGTGCTACCTTTTTGAGCTTAGGATGTGAAAACGCTCAGGTCTCCATTTTGAAGGAAGAAATTGAAAAGATAAACTCAGCATTTGATAAACCTGTTTATTTCCTTGGTCAACAAAATAGTGTTTCTGAAGGTAAGTTTATTGAAGAGGCTGTAAAGAAAACCTTTACGGGCCTGGTCGAGGCCAATCGTTTTGAAAGAAAACCCGCACCCCTTTCCAAGTTGTTGGTAGGACTTGAATGTGGGGGTTCTGATGGCTTTTCAGGCATTACCGCAAACCCTTCTGTTGGTTATTTTTCCGATTTACTGGTTGCGTTAGGAGGTTCGCCCGTATTGGCTGAATTTCCCGAACTTCACGGAGTAGAGCAAGATATTGTTGACAGGTGTGAAAACAAGCAGCTTGCTGAAAAATTCCTTTCACTTATGGAATCTTACAATGCGGTTGCAGAATCTTTCGGAACAGGTTTCGATATGAACCCTTCTCCTGGAAACATAAAGGATGGATTGATCACCGATGCAATGAAATCTGCAGGGGCCGCCCGAAAGGGGGGGACATCGCCTATTACAGATGTACTTGGATATACAGAGCAAATTACCAAGCGCGGCCTCAACCTGTTATGCACACCTGGAAACGATGTTGAATCCACTACAGCCCTGGCTGGGTCCGGTTGCACACTAATCCTTTTTACTACCGGCCTTGGCACACCTACCGGCAACGCGTCAAGCCCCACCATTAAAATCAGCAGCAACAATGCGTTGGCGGTGCGAATGCAAGATATAATTGATATAAACGCAGGCACCTTGGTGGAAGGTATAGAGAATATCGAGACCAAAGGCCGTGAAATCATGCGGTTTGCAATCTCTGTTGCCTCCGGAGAAATAGAACCAAAAGCATCACTGTTGCGGCAGGAAGATTTTATCCCTTGGAAAAGAAGTATTTCCCTCTGATGTGGCGGGCATACGAAGCACTACTTGATTTTTACTCGCTAGTTAATGCAATTGAATTTTCTGGTGTACCATCCGGATTTTAATATAGAGGATGGCCCCAAAAACTTGCCTTTTGTCCATTTGGTCAATATCTCCATTTGTTCAAATGTGTTTAAAAAAGCACTCTCTTTTTGCTGGGAACGGGCAAACTGGCTAGCTAAGGCTAAAAGCCTAATTTTTAACTGGATAGTTTTTCAAAATCCCGGCAAAAAAATTAGATTTATGCATCTAAATTCTCATTACCAACAATCACCCCTATGAATTTTTCTGAAATACTCCGCCTTTTTAAGCAAGGCAAAACAGGCGCTAAAAGTCACATGAAGAACTTGATAGAAATGGCCGCGGCAGATGGCCGCTTCGATGAAATTGAATATAACTTACTGAAAGTGATTGCCAAGCGAAATGGAATATTGGAAGGTCAGCTTAAATCCATAAGGGCGAATCCTGAAAGTGTGAAGTTTGAAGTACCTGCCAATGAGAATGAAAAATTTCATCAATTATATGACTTGGTTCACATGATGACGGTAGATAATGAGGTTCATCCGGACGAAGCGAAACTCTGTAATCTGTTTGCCATCAAGTTTGGTTACCCAAAGGAAAAAGTGGATGACCTTATCGTAACCATTCAAGGGAATATCAAGCATGGACAGGACCACCATGAAACTATGCGAAGGGTAGCCTTCATGCTAACTAGTTAATTGTCCAGCGAGGACCAAAAAATACTTTTGCTCCTTGAAGGGGTGCGTAATTGTAAGCCGTGCCAAAAGAATAATTGTTCGGGTTGTCCGGGATTGCCGCTTTTTATCTACTTTATCATATGATTGACTTTTTGGAATGCTAAATTCGAACATTCATGCAGGGATATGTTTACGTGACCTTAGAATTATGAGATTGATATTTTTCTTTTTGTTGATTCATGGCAGCACGCTGGCACAGTTCACTAATATCAAGCTGGCTGAGCAGGAGGAGGGTGGGAGGCCAATGGTAGAACCCAGCATTGTGATAAACCCTAAGAATCCTAATAATATAATTGCTGCTTATAGCCTGGACAGAATTAAGTTTACCCATGATGGGGGTGTGAATTGGGAAGAGGTGAAAGTGACATCACCCTATGGTGTCTACGGAGATGTGGTGCTGGAGGTAGATAATAAAGGAGCGGTGTATTTTTTTCATTTGTCGGATCCAAGTGGCGAGGGAAGGGCTAACGAAGCTTGGTTGGATCGTATTGTAAGTCATCGATCTGATGATGGAGGAAAAACATGGGATGAAGGTAAGTCAATCGGGCACAATCCGCCAAAAGATCAGGATAAACCATGGGCTGCAATTCATCCCAAAAAAGGAAACATTGTTGTAACGTGGACTCAATTTGACAACTATGGTTCAGATGATCCGGCTTGTCAATCCAATATCATGTTCAGCATGTCTACCAACGGGGGAAAAAAGTGGAGTGAAGCCATTGAACTTAACCAAAAACCAGGCGATTGTATAGACAGTGATAATACTGCAGAAGGAGCAGTGCCTGCCATAAACCTCGATGGTAAAATATTTGTGGTATGGTCTAATGCAGGAGTACTTTATATGGATAGATCATACGATGATGGTAAAACGTGGTTACGAAACGACATACCCATTGCAAAGCATGAAGGTGGATGGGATATGGAAATTCCAGGATTAGGAAGATGTAATGGTATGCCCATTCTGAAATCTGACAATAGCCCGAGCAAATTTCATAATGCATTGTATGCTGTATGGGCTGATCAGGGAAATGGTGAAGATGATACAGATATTTGGTTTATGCGCTCTACAAACTTTGGAGATAATTGGTCTCCTATTGAACGTATCAACAAAGAAGAAAATAAGTCACACCAGTTTTTGCCATGGATGACGGTAGACCAAACTACCGGATATATCTACGTGGTGTATTATGATCGCAGGGCATACGATGACAATCGCACCGATGTTTACCTGGCTTATTCATCAGATGGAGGATATAATTTCGATGAAGTAAAAATCAGCGAAACACCATTTATCCCTACAGAAGAAACGTTCTTCGGAGATTATACCAATATTTCTGCACACAATGGAATTATCACGCCTATTTGGGCACGCATGGACAATGGAAAAACCAGCATTATGACAACCATTATCAAGCAAGAAACGCTGATGAAGCAAGAAGCACCTAAAAAGAAAAAATAGGGAACCTCAATTCTCAATCGAAACCTTTCCGCTTATTTCTCTTATCGCTTCAATAAATGTTGATGAAGGTTGAGCCCCGGAAATACCATACTTTCCGTTGATGATATAGAACGGAACTCCGCTTATTCCGCGCTGGTGATTTGATTGTTGCAGGTACTCGATTTCATCAAACCCATCATCGGAAGTAAGCAATTTCTTTGCTTTATTCTCATCAAGTCCCGCTTCACTCACAATCCTTATAAGGGTTTCTGATTTTGAAAGGTCTTCACCTTTTTCAAAGTACGCACTCATTAAAGCTTCTTTTACGCTGGGCTGAACGCCCTCTTCTTTTGCCAACCAAATGAGCCGGTGCGCGTCAAGGGTGTTGGGTGAAATGGATTGTTTGTTAAAATTAAAATTTAAACCTTCTTCACCGGCAATCCTGGAAACATGGTTAGTGATCTTTTCATACTGCTCTTTTCCTCCAAATTTAGCAGTTAGGTATTCCTTTTGGTTTTTCCCTTCTTTTGGCATTTGAGGATTTAATTCAAAGGGAAGATAAGTAATCTCGAATTCAAATTCATCCTTTAAGGCCTCTATGGCTCGTTCCAATCTTCGCTTGCCGATATAGCACCAGGGGCACACTACATCGGAAACAATATCTATCTTAATTTTTTGCATCAATTTGACATTTTTTATTTCAACACCTGCAAGCCCCTGTTGGTTCAGAGAGTTGAAATGGAGGTGTGGAATTTTATAACCTTTATCGTACTTTTGTGTTTCAAAATTGACAAACAAAATAATAACAATGGTTGCAGAAACAGTAAAATACAAGGTAAAGGACATTAATCTGGCTGAATGGGGCCGAAAAGAGATTGAATTGGCTGAAGCGGAAATGCCCGGTTTGATGGCTATCAGGGAAGAATATGGTCCAAAAAAGCCTCTGAAAGGAGCCCGTATTGCAGGTTGTTTACACATGACAATTCAAACGGCCGTATTGATTGAAACATTAACCGAACTAGGTGCTGAAGTAACCTGGTCATCATGCAATATTTTCTCTACCCAAGACCATGCAGCGGCCGCTATTGCCAAAGCAGGGATTCCTGTTTTTGCCTGGAAAGGTATGAATGAAAAGGAATTTGATTGGTGTATTGAGCAGACACTGCATGCTTTTGAGGGCGGCAAGGCACTGAATATGATTTTGGATGATGGTGGCGATCTTACCAATATGGTACTTGATCGCTTCCCTGAATTGGTATCGGATATCAAAGGTATTTCAGAGGAGACAACAACCGGTGTTCATCGATTGATTGAAAGAATGGAAAAGGGTACTTTGTCTTTGCCTGCTATCAACGTGAATGATTCGGTTACCAAATCGAAATTTGACAACAAGTATGGTTGCAAGGAATCTTTGGTTGACTCCATCAGAAGGGCTACCGATGTAATGATCGCTGGAAAGGTGGCCGTGGTAGCCGGATATGGTGATGTAGGCAAAGGCTCAGCGGCCTCGCTGCGTGGTGCTGGCGCCCGTGTGATCGTAACTGAAATCGATCCGATTTGTGCATTGCAAGCGGCTATGGACGGTTATGCCGTGAAACGTATGGATGATGTTGTGAAGGAAGCAGACATTGTAGTAACCG